>NZ_VJVX01000003.1:0-269566 GCF_008033685.1 Microbispora sp. CSR-4 | reverse complement strand
GGACCAGCCCACTCGGACACCCCTACCGCAGCCCACTCCCGAAGATCATCCAGCCCGTCCCCGACCCCCAGCCCCGCACCTGGCCCGACGCCCCACCCGGACGCCTGCCCGCCGACCTCCCCGGAGCACCAGACACGATCATGGCCCCACCACGCCCTCCCACCACCCCACCAGCACAAACCCCGGCACAACCAACCCGTAGGCACACGACCCAGACACCCGACGCGGACAGCCCCGGCACGGAGGAACACGACAACGCCACATCACAGGACGAATCGGGAGGAACACTCACCCAACGCGACCTCGAACCACCACCCTTTTGACGACCCCTCGCCTCCGGCACCGTTCGAGGGAGAAGCAGTGTCGGCCCCCGGCCCCGCATCCCGTTCGGGCACCGCGCCCGCCGCCGCGACGCTGAGCCCACGTCCGGCGCCACACGCGGCGCTGGCCCCTATGGCCTGGCCCCTATGGCCCTGGACCGTATGGCACTGGCCACTGGCCCCTGGTGAGGAACTGCACCTGTCGAACACCGCCTATTGGTCCACGCCGCTGCTCACCACCGCGCGGCGCGGGGCCGGGCCGCGGGCGTTCCGGGAGAACGACGGTGCGGCCTGACACATCGCCCCCAGTCGGCCCATTCCGTCCGCACGCAGCCGGTCGTAGTCCGTCAAGGCATGCGGGTGCGGCGTGCGCAACCGGTCCTCGCACACGCGTACGACCGCCTCAGCGGTGGAGTCGGCCACGTGCGACACGGCCGCACTCCATATCCTGCCGACGTCGAGATTTTGCCGACGTCGAGCAGGTCGGCTCCATGCCGAAGCGTCCTCACCGTGCTGACGGGCTGCTCCGGAATGTCCCGGCGCAGCCGTACGGGCTGAGGGCGAGCGGGAGGCGTTGCCGACACCGTGACCTGGGTGAGCAGCCGGTTCGCCGCCTGACGGGCGGCCGCTCCCTGAGCGGCGTGCTGCTGGGCCCTGCGCAGATCGGCCACCGCCACGACGAGACAGGCCGGCCTGCGAAGTCAGCGCAGGCGGGGGTCGAGGGCGTCGCGGACGACGTCGCCGAGCAGGAGGAAGCTCAGCACCGTGGCGGTGAGGAACAGCGCGGGGAAGAACAGCAGGTGGGGGTGATCGGCGAAGAACGTCTGGGCGATGTTCAGCTGCAGGCCCCACGACACCTCGGGGTACTGCAGGCCGACACCGAGGTAGTCGAGCGTCGCTTCACCGGCGATGACGTTGCCGACGTTCAGCATGGCCACGACGATGACCGGCGCGATCGCGTTGGGCAGGATATGCCGGAACATCAGCCTGCGGTCGCTCGCGCCCAGCATGCGGGCGGCGGCGACGAAGTCCATGTCCTTGACGGCGATGACCTGCCCGCGCATCAGCCGGGTCATGGTCGTCCAGCCGAGCAGCACGAGGACCAGTGTCATAGCCCATATCCCGTGGTCGGGGAAGGCGACCAGCACGACGGTCGCGCCCAGCACGAACGGGATGCCGAAGAACACGTCGGTGAGCCGGGAGATGAGTGCGTCGACGACGCCGCCGTAGTAGCCGCCCACCAGCCCCAGCAGGATGGAGATCAGCAGGGCGAAGACGGTGACCGCGACGCCGACCACGATGGAGGCCCGGGTGCCGTGCACGACCTGCGACCAGTAGTCGCAGCCCTGCAGGTCATACCCGAACAGGGCTCCGTCGGCCGGGCCGTGTTTCGACATGCGCAGGTTGCACGCCTCGTTGGGGCCCAGGCGGGCGAACAGCCCGGGGAAGGCCGCCATCGCGAGGGCCACCACCAGGACGGCGGCCGAGAACCAGAAGACCACCCGGCCGCGCAGCTCTCCCCAGGCGTCACGCGCGAGCACGGCGGATCCTCGGGTCGAGCACGCCGTACAGCAGGTCGACGGCAAGGTTGGCGAGAATGAAGATCATGACGAGCAGGGTGACGACGCCGACGACGACGGGACCCTCCTGGAGCTGGATGGACTGGAACACCTGCTGGCCGATGCCGGGCAGGTTGAAGATGCCCTCGGTGACGACCGCTCCGGCCATCAGGTTGCCGAAGTCGACACCGAGGTAGGTCACGACGGGGATGAGCGAGTTGCGCAGCGCGTGCAGCCCCACCACCCGGCGCCGGGACAGGCCCTTCGCGGTCGCCGTACGCACGTAGTCGGCGCGCAGGTTCTCCACGAGGGAGGTGCGGGTGAGCCTTGCGACGTACGCCAGCCCGAACGAGCCGAGGACCATGCCGGGCAGGAGGTAGCTGCCCGGCCAGCCCTCGTCTGTCCCCGCGGTCGGGAACAGCCCCAGATTGAGGCCCAGCACGATCTGGGCCGTGTACCCGACGACGAACACGGGGACCGCGATGACGAACGTGGTGCCGGCGAGGACCGCCGTGTCGGCGGCCCCGCCGCGGCGCAGCCCGGCCAGGACGCCGAGGCCGATGCCGACGACGAGCTCGAAGATCCAGGCGGTCAGCGCGAGCTGCGCGGTGACCGCCCACCGGTCCTGGAGGAGCTCGCTCACCGGCTGGCCGGTGAACGTCTCCCCCAGGTCGCCCCGGAACACCCCGAGCATGTAGTGCCCGTACTGCACGAGCAGCGGCTCGTCGAGGTGGTAGCGCGCCCGCATCACGGCGAGCACCTGCTCGGGCACCGGCTTGTCGCCCGCGAGCGCCAGGATCGGGTCGCCCGGCAGTGCGAACACCATCGCGTAGATCAGGAAGGTGGTCGCGAAGAACACCGGGATCGCCTGGGCCAGGCGCTGCGCGGCGTACCTCACCCTCGGGTCACCCCTGCTTGACGCTGATGGCGTCGAGGTTGGCGCTGTACGGCGTGACGTTCACTCCGCTGAGCCGGTTGGAGTAGCCGATCTGGTCCTGCCAGTTCCACAGCGGGATCATCGGCATCTCGGCCAGCGCGATGTCCTCGGCCTTCTGGTAGAGCGGGAGGCTCTCGTCGAAGGTCGGGGCGGTGTTGGCCTGGTGGATGAGGTCGAGGAACTCCTTGTTCTCCCAGCCCATCCGGTTGCCCTCGCCCCACATGGACTCCAGGTAGTTCTGCGGGCTCGGGTAGTCCATGACCCAGTTGTTGCGGTAGGGCCCGTCCTGCTTGTGGGCGCGGAGCGTCGACAGGTAGTCGGACGCCGGGATCTTGCGGAACTTGATGTCGGCGATGCCGAGGTTCTGCTTGAGCTGGTTGGCGATGGCCGTCATCCACTGCTCGTAGCTCGGGTCGGCGTTGGAGAACCACAGGTTCAGCGTGCCGCTGAAGCCGCCGGCCTGGTCGAACAGCGCCTTGGCCTTGGCCGGGTCGTACGTGCACGCCTCGCCGCAGGCGTTCTCGCGGTAGCCGGGCACCAGCGGGGCCAGCAGCGACGCCATCGGCTTGAACGTGCCGTTGTAGACCGCGTCGACGATGGCCTGCCGGTCGATCGCCATGGAGAAGGCCTTGCGCAGGTCGGGGTTGGCGAACCGCTTGTCGTAGACGGGGAAGCCGAGGTAGTCCATCGTGCCGCCGGCGGTCGCCACGAACCGGTCGCCGAGCAGGTTCTTGGCCTCCGGCGCGCTCGCCGGGGGGATCGTGAGCTGCAGGTCCACCCGGCCGGCCCGCAGGTCGGTGTAGGCGGTGTCGCGGCTGGCGTAGATCTTGAAGGTCACCTCGTCGGCCTTGGCCGCGCGCTCGCCGGTGTAGGTCGGCGAGCGCTTGACCTTGATCTGCTTGTCGTGTTCCCAGGCGCCGTCGAGGACGAACGGCCCGTTGCCGATCGGCGCCTGGTCGTACGCCTTGAGGTCGTCGAACGCGGCCTTCGGCATCGGCGCGAACGCGATCCACGCCAGCGTGATCGGGAACTGGCTGAACGGCGCGGTGAGCGTGACCTCAAGGGTGGTGTCGTCGACGACCTTGAGACCGCTCAGCTTGTCGGTGGAGGGCTCCCCGCTCTCGGGGTTGAGCTCGTCGTAGCCCTCGATCTTGTCGAAGTAGTAGTTGTTGGTCCACCCGTTGGGCCCGTACGCGGCCGCGTTCCACGAGTCGGCGAAGCTCTGCGCGGTCACCGGCTCGCCGTTGCTGAACTTCCGCCCCGGCTTGATCTTGATCGTCCAGACCTTCTGGTCGGTGCTGGTGACCGACTCCGCCGCCCGCATCTGCGGCTTGCCCGTCGCGGGATCGATGGCGACCGGTGTGTCGAACAACGCGTCGAGCACGGTGAGCGAGTAGCTGCTCGACGTGTTGCCGGGGGTGAGATGGTCGGGTTCGGTCAGCGCGACCGAGAACGCGTTCGCCGCCTTGTCACCGCCGCCGCCGTCGGACGACGACCCTCCCCCGCACCCACCGCTCAGCATGATGGCCGCCACAGCGAGGGCGGCCGCCCGGCTTCTCGTGACCCTCACTGGTCCTCCACCTCATCCGTCGTGTTGCGGGTGAGGGTAGGAAACGGGGCCGCCGACTGCATCGGAGACTTTACGTATTCCTTGCGCAACCTTTACCGGGCAGGCTGAGCATGGAGGATCCATGGATGCAATCAGCCTCAGCGCGCGGAGCCTGCACGCCGTCGCCGAACTGGGTTTTCAGGTGGCCCGGCAGGGGGCGCACGGGGCGATGACCGCGCTGGGCGAGGTCATCCCCGTGGAGGCCTATGAGTTCGTGGCGTTCGACCCGGCGACCGGCCGGCACCGTTCGCTGGTGGCGTCCGGGTACGCGCGGGTGGACGACGACGCCGCGGAGGAGTACGCCCGGCTCGACGCCTACCGCCGCGCCATGTCGCAGCGCACGCCCGTCGTCATGGGCTCCCCCGGCACCGAGCGCTACTTCCGCCGCCACCTGGAGCCGTACGGCTGGCGCGCGGGGATCACGACGCCGCTGTTCCTGACCGGCGGGCGCTACACCGGGATGCTGCACGTCAGCTCCCGCGCGGACCTGCCGCCCGAGGCGCCCGCGGTGATCAGCGCGGTCTCCCCCGCCCTGGCCCACCTCACCGACGTGACCCGCTGCGTCATCGACCCGCTCGGCCTGCCGCCCGGCTTCCACGCCGTGGCGTACGAACGGGGTGGGCGGCGCAGGGACGTGGCCGGATGGCCCCCGTCGGAGGTGCTCGCGGCCGAGCCGGCGATGGCGGAGCTGGCCAGGGCGTTCATCGACTCCCGCGAGCTGTCGCGCCGGGGCCTGTGGCTCGACGGCACCGGCCAGTGGCGCGAGCTGCGCCTGCACCGGGCGGGTGTGGGCTTCCACGGCTCCATCCAGGGCGCGGTCATCGCCGAGCGCCCGTGTGCCCTGCCCTACGACCTGACCTCGCGGGAGATAGAGGTGCTCACCCGGGTCGCGCAGGGCGACTCCAACCCGCAGATCGCCGCCGCGCTCGTGCTGAGCGTGCGCACCGTGACCACCCATCTGGAGCACATCTTCGCCAAGCTGGGCTGCGACAGCCGTACGCGCCTGACCACGAAGGTGCTGGCCGAGGGATTGTGCCGGCTCGACATCCCGTGACCCCGTAATGATCGCCCTCGCGGGACGCGCCGAGGCCGGGTCCGACATTATTGGCGCATGTCGGTTCACGAGCGTCGGCGGCTCCCCACGGGTCTGGAGCTGCTGTTCGGCGACGGCGGCGACGGCCGGGTGCTGTCCGTCGAGCTGCCGTCCGGGTCCCTCGTGTGGCCTGACCCCGACTACGACAAGCTGCGCACCCATCATCGCCCCTCCTTCTGGCTGAGCGACGAGCCGGTGCCGGCCGGGCTGTGGGCCCGGTTGCGTGCCGAGCACCCCCGGTCGGGCCTGTGGCCGGTGCTGCTGGAGGACGGCGTGCAGCCCTGGTCGGCCGGGCAGATCGCGCCGGACTCGCCCGCCCAGATCGACTACTACAGCGCGGCCGGGTTCATGGCCGAGACGTGGCAGGACCTGCTGCTGGGCCACGAGGCCTACCTCGCGCCGTTCGGGGCCGAGTGCCCGGGGATCGCGCCGCCCGCCGCGCTCGTGGCCGACCCCGACGTGGTCGCCGACTGGTACGCCGACGTGGTGGCCGAGCGGATGACGCCGCTGGGGCTCGCGGCGGTGAACCGCGGCGCCGACGCCATGGTCGCCATGGGCTGGCAGGGGGCGCTGCACCACAACGAATGGACCGTGCCGCTGGCGGCCGTCGTACGCAGCTGGGAGGAGCGGTTCGGGGCGCGGGTGGTCGGCATGGGATTCAACACGCTGGAGCTCAGCATCGCCGCGCCGCCCGCCACGCCCGCGCACGCGCTGCACGTGGCGGCCGAGCACTGGACGTTCTGTCCCGACAGCATCCTGCAGGGCCCGGGCACGCTCGCCGACTACGCCGAGCAGATCGTAGGCCAGAACGCCTGGTCGTTCTGGTGGGATTAGGGCGATAATTACCCGCGGACTGTTGGTGATCGAGGGGAGGCGGTTTGAGCGGCACGGAGCCGGGCGGGGGTGAACGGCCCGCGAAGGCGGCGGGTCTGAGCACCGGCACCGCGAACATCGCCAGGATGAGCGACTATCTGCTCGGCGGCAAGGACAACTTCGCGGCCGACCGCGAGTTCGCCGAGCGGCTGATGGCCATCGCTCCCGAGGTCAAGACGATGGCCGTGGACACCCGCGAGTTCCTCGAACGGGTCGTGCATTTCCTCATCGGGCAGGGGGTGCGGCAGTTCCTCAACATCGCGTCCGGGCTGCCGACCCGGCGCAACACCCACGAGGTCGCCCAGGAGCTCGCCCCCGACGCGCGCGTGGTGTACGTGGACGACGACCCGGTGGTGCTCAACCACGCGCGGGCCATGCTCGCCCGTGATCCCGGCACCGGGGTGGTCGACGGCTCGATCCTGCGCCCGGCGGAGATGCTGGCCGACCCCGAGATGATCCGGCTCATCGACTTCGAGCAGCCGGTGGCCGTGCTGATCCCGGCCCGGCTGCAGTATCTTCCCGACGCCCTTGAGCCGTACAAGTGCGTGGCCCGGGTGCGCGACCACCTCGCGCCGGGCAGCTACCTCGCCATCGGTCACGCGGTCTTCGACAGCCGTCCCGAGCTGGCCGGGCCGATCGTGGACCTGTTCCAGCACATCGTGCCGCAGGCCCACGACGCGCCGCGCGACCGCGAGAAGGTGCTGCGCTTCTTCGACGGCACCGAGCTCGTCGAGCCCGGCCTCGTCTACATCCGCCAGTGGCGGCCGGACACCCCGCAGAGCACCGGCCAGGCCCAGCGCGTGTGGATCGTCGGCGGCATCGGCCGGGTGCCCTGACGGCCTACCCGGGTCTCTGCCGGGTCCCTACCGGTCTCTGCCGGGTCTCTACCGGATGAGCACGCACGAGGGGGTGCCCACCGCCAGCGCCTCGCCGACCGGCTCGGGCAGCCCGTCCTTGAGCACCAGCAGGGCGATGGAATCGGACCGCTGGTTGGCGACGTAGAGGCGGTCGCCGTCGATCGCGAAGTGGCGCGGCCAGCTTCCGCCCGACGGCACTTCGGACACCATCGTGAGGCGGGGTCCGTCGACCTCGAAGACGCTGATGGTGTCCGGCCCACGGTTGCCGACGTAGAGGTAACGGCCGTCGGCGGACAGTGCGATGTGGGAGGGCAGGTTCTCCTCGCCCTCCAGTACGGCGTCGCTCGCCCGCACCGCTCCTGCCTCCCGCCACTCGGCGTCATAGACGCGCACGCTGCCGTCGAGCTCACCGGTGACGTACCAGTAGCCCTCGTGGTGCAGGAAGTGCCGGGGGCCGCTGCCGGAGGCCAGCCGTACGGGGCCGTCCGGGTGCGGGCGCATGCCGGGCAGGAAGCGGCGCATCTCGTCGGTGCCGAGGTCGCTCACGTACAGCACGCCGTCGGGCCCGAAGACCGCCTCGTGCGCGTGCGGGCACTCCTGCCGGTCGGGGTTCGGGCCGTGGCCCTCGTGCCGGAACGTCAGCGGCTCGGGCTCGGGCATCCCGTCCTCGCCCAGCCGGTAGGCCGTGACGGTCCCGTCACCGTAGTTGGCGATCACCAGCCACCGGCCCTCGGGGTCGATCGCCAGGTGGCACGGCAGCGAGCCGCCGCTGGTGTGCTCGGCCAGCAGCCGGGGGGCGGGATCCTCGTCGGCGAGGACCGCGAGCCCGCCGTCCTCGGCACGTTCGAGCACGGCGTACAGCAGCGGCAGCCGCGGGTGCGCGATGACGAACGACGGCCCGGAGACGGCCGTCTCGGCCACCGCCTCCAGCCGCCCGTCCGGGTGCTGCCGGGCCACCGTCAGGCCGGGGCCCGACCCCTCCGTGTCGGGGGTGTATCCACCGATCACCAGACCGGGTCGGGACATTCGCCCTCCAAAGGATCAAAACGTTGGGGTATCGCATGTTATCGGCCAGGCGGGGCCCGGGTGGACGACCGCCACCGGGCAGGGGGCGCGCCGCAGCAGTCCCTGCCCGACCGAACCGAGCAATCCCGCTCCCGTTCTGTGTGCCCCCACGACCAGCAGCCACGCCTCCCGGGCGCACGCCAGCAGGGCGGGCAGCGCCGGCCCCTGGACGACCCTGGTCTCGATCGCGAGCCGGGCCCGGCAGCGCAGCCGCCACGGCTCGGTCATCCGCGCCAGCGCCCGCTCGCCCTCCGCCGCGTGCCCTCTGGTGGCGTGCACCACGGTCAGCGGCAGCGACCTGCCGCGGGCGACCTCCACGGCGAAACGCAGCACGGACTCCGCCTCGGCACCGGCCTCCGCCGCCGCGTCGATGCCCGCCACGACACCTCCGGCGGGCGGCGCGGACGCCTGCGCGCCCACCACGACGACCGGGCAGACGGCGTGCGCCGCCGCGTACGCGCTGACCGAGCCACGCAGCAGCCCGGCCAGCCTGGCCAGCCCGCCCGCGCTCCGGCGGCCCAGCACCAGCATGGCGGCGTTGCCGCTGAGGCCGACCAGCGTGTCCCTGGGGTCTCCCCGCACGAGCACGGGACGAACCTCGCGGCCCGGCAGCAGGCGTTCGGCCAGCCGCACCCCCTCGAACAGCCGCAGCCCCGCCAGCCGGCGCTCCTCGGCGGCGACGGCCTCGGCGCGCTCCGGGTCGGCGCCGTCCCACACATGGCACACGGCGACGCCCGTACGGTGGCGGGCCCGGCACTCCGCCGCCGCCCACACGACCGCGGCCCGGCTCTGCCGGGTGCCGTCGTAGGCGACGACGATCTCCTGCTTCATCTCACTCACGCGGCCCGCGCCGCGCGCAGGACGCGCTCCATGAACCCAGCAGAGCACCCGGGCACCGGCCGCGGCTCCGGGCGAAAGCCACCGGCCCCCGGGACCTTCGGCCCGCAGGACCCACAGGACTCGCAGCCCCCGCCCGGCCTGACCTGGCCCGATGCGCTCCGGTTCGGCCACCTGCCCCCGGCGGCGAACCGGTCCCCCGGTGGGGCCGACGGCATCGTGCGGTCGGTGCGCGCCGCCGATGAGGTCGGGGCGAAACCTTCCCGCGCCGCCGACGAGGGGCCGTCCGAAGGCCGGTCCGCGCGCCGGGGACAAAACGCGCCAGGATAGGGCGCACGAGCGCAGGACGCGCCGGAACGGGGCATACCGAGGCAGAACGGGGCATACCGAGGCAGGACGCGCCGGGACAGGACACACCGGGACTGGACACACCGGGACTGGACGCACGAGCGCAGGACGCGCCGGGACAGGGTAATGATCCGTGCCGGACTTCCCCAGGACGCCGGCCGAGCCCAGCGATCCGGGCATATGCCCCATGTCGCTTTTATCCACCGATGCATGGGCGGGTGGTTGCCAGGTGTCTCGGCACTGCGCGGACGTCTTCAGAATCGACCTCGTCGCGGCGGTGCGGCGGCTCGCGGTGGCCGCGCTCGTCGTCTCGATGGCCGGCCTCGCCCTCGCGGAATCGGCGGAGGCGGCCTCCGCTCCACTGCGCCGCAAGCCCCACGGGCCCGCGGCCACGAAGGCGGCAGCCCGTGCACAGGCCCGCGCCAAGGCTGCGGCACAGGCCAAGGCCCAGGCGAAGGCACAGGCCAAGCCCAAGCCCGGCCCGTACGGTTACCAGGCGGTCCGAGGCGGGCGTACCAGCGCCAAGCAGTACAAGTCGGGCCAGGGCAGAAACATTCAGAACCTCAACGGCGTTTTCACGCCCTCACTGCTGAGCGGCCCGCAGTCGACCTCCGTCACGTCCGCCGGAAAGATCACCAGCCAGGGCGGCTTCTGCGCCCCCGGCAGCCGATCGTGCGACATCTCGCAGAGCATGAGGTGATCAGCGAAGCGGCACGCATCATCGGAGGCGGGTGAACGGGCGAGGGACCGAAGACGACCGCCCGCGGGAGCACGTGCGCCCGATCCCGGGTGACCAGCACAGCCGACCAGGCCGCCACTGCCAAGGACCACTGCCACCAGACGAGGCTGCGGCTCGGCCGGCGCACTCAGATCTGGTGACGGCGCCATCTCCGGTCGGCCACCGCCCAGGCGGCCTCCCATTCGCGGTAGCGCCTGCGGTCCAGCCGGCGGCGCGCGAGCGCGAAGCAGGCCCAGGCCAGAACGGCGACGCTCGCGACGACGCCGGCGGCGGCCAGGACCGCCCTCGTCACCGTCTCGGCCCGATGCGGCGGCGGCGCGGCCGGCCTGCCCTCGGCGTCCACCCACAGCCGCGCGTTCGCCGGGCCGTCCCGCAGGATGAGCGCCACCGGGACCACGCCCTCCCGGACCTCCCCGGACGGCAGCGTCCAGCGCACCGAACTCGCCACGGGCACACCGCGCCCGCCCGCCGGTACGGCGAGGCTCTCCCCGGCGGAAGCGGCCTCGAGCGAATCGGCCCGGGCAGACGCCGCCCCGGCGGAGGCCACCTGGACGGAAGCGGTGCCGATGGAAGCAGCCCCGGCGGAAGCCGCCTGGACGGGACCGGCCTCAGCAGACTCAGCTCGGGCGGAACCGGCCCCGGTGGAGGCAGCCCCGGCGGAAGCCGCCTGGATGGGAGCGGCTCCGACAAGGGTGGCCTCGACCAGGTGGCGTGCCCCCGGCCCGACCCGCTCGGCCGCGACGCCGGCGTCGTACACGGTGTGAGCGGCCAGCGCCGCGGGCCACACCGAGAACAGGACGGCGGCCAGCGCCGCCGCCGCGAGCGCCGCCTCGATCCGGTCGGAACGGCGGCGCAGCGGGTTGTGATCGGGCCGGTAGCGACGTAACCGCGACACAACCCAGCGGGCGATCGGCCTCATGGCGCACCTCCTGTCGGGCCTCAGGAGATCCCACTTCCCCGGGCGGGCCCGTCCACGCCCGCCCGGGAAAGCCCTCCCGGAAGCCTCCGGGGAAGCTCCCCGGGGGTGGCCCCGGGGAGCCAGGGGAGCCCCAGCTCAACTTCGACCGGGCGGCGGCGGACACGACCTTGCCCTTCTCCGCGGGCGTCAGCAGGCCGGCCGCGACCCACTCCTCGGCGCTCCTCCCAGCCGCCCGGCGGCTGTGCGCCGAGGGTACAAAGCGCCGGACCCAGATGCGGGACCCAGATGCGAGGCTCAGGCGCGGGGCCCAAGCACGGGACCCAGATGCGGGCCCAGACGCGGGACCCAGGCGCGGGACCCAGGCGCGGGACCCAAGCACGTCCGTGCCGGTGGCGTCCATCGCCGCCGCGTGGGCCTTCGGCCCCGGCTGGGCATGCCCGACGACCAGGCGCTGGCGTTCACCTGGGGCTGGTCCACGGCGGTCGCGGCGGCCTGGGGGTCAGGGGCGCGCGGTCACTCCATCACGTCGGAGGCGGCGCGGCGGACGCTCTCGCTCTCGTCGATGACGAACCCCAGCCGCATGATCATCTGCGGTGCCTCTTCCGAGCACAGGTGCCTGCGGATGAACTCCCGCAACTCCGGCATCTCCAGCGCCTGGGTGTGGAACGCGACGCTCACGCCGTACGCGGAGGCGTGCAGCAGCATCCGCTGCAGCGCCTCGCCCGCGCGCAGCCAGTCCTCCCGGCGGTCGCCCGCGGTGGTGAGCAGCGCCACGAGACCCGTCGAGGTGCACACCCGCTCGTCCGGTGCCATCCCCCACTCGTGGCCCCGGGCGTAGTCCCGCTGCGCGAAGTGCTGGGGCTGCGTACGCCGGGGATCGGTCGGATAACCGCCCGCGGGCACGCCGTCGCGGCGCGAGCTGCCGGGCGGCCGGGCCCAGCGCATGAGTTCGAGGACGAACAACCGGTCCTGCGACTGCACGTCCTGGGCCGCGCCGGTGAGCGCGGCGAGCACCCGCGCGGACGCATCCGATCTGATCGGCATCAGGTGGCCGTCCTCGGCCGCCGCCTCGGTCACGAGCGCGTCGACCAGCGGATCGGGCACCGGCAGGGCGGTGAACCCCGACCGGTGGGTGCGGCGGCGCTCGATCTCCGCGTGCAGCAGGCGGGTGTGCTCGCCCGGCTCCCGCCCCGGCCTCACCCGTACGGTGGCCAGCAGCAGCGGGCGCTCCGGGTCGGGGAAACGCCGCACCTGGGGTTCATAGCCGAGGGCCTGCAGCGTGATCCGCACGTTCAGCAGCGCGGCGCCGCAACTGATCGTCATCTGCCGGCCGGTGGGGTCGGAGACCCGCAGCTTCCTGTCGGGGTCGGCGCGCAGGCAGATCTCGTCCCCGGAGACGCCGAACGACCAGGGCTGGGTGTTGTGGATCGAAGGCGCCCACAGCGCCGCCTCCACCGCCGTCCTCGCGGCCTGCGCGATCCCTTCAGCGGTCCGAGTGTTCACGGTTCCCTCCCCTGGCGGTTCCGGGGTTCGGTCAGAGCAACGGCGGGGCGATCAGCAGGTCGTCCACGAGGAAGGCGAGGTCGGCGTCCACCTCGACGACGCCCTCGACACGGCGTACGGCGTGCAGCAGCGGCTTGATGTCCGACCTGCGGGGCACCTGCCCGCTCATCGTGACCACGCCGCCGGAGACGGTGATCCGGAGGTCGTCGGGGGCGAGGTTCATCAGGGCGGCGATCTCCTCGATGTCGGCCAGGATGTCCTCCGCCGGGCGCACGAACACCCGCAGCAGGTCGCCCTGGTGGACCGTCCCCACGATGCGGCCGGTCATGGCGTCGATCACTGGCAACTGCTTGATCCGGTTGCGGTGCATCAGCCGGGCCGCGTCCCGCACGGACGTGCCGCCGGTGACAGTGATCGCGGGACGCGTCATGATCTGGCCGGCCGTCGTGCCCGCCGCCTTCCGGCGCTCCTCGCGCCTGCGGGGACCGTCGAGCACGCTCTCGACCGGATCGATCTCCTTCAGCAGGATGTCATCCTCCGACACCACCCCGACCGGGCGCCGGTCGGCGTCGATCACGGTGACCGCGCCCACCTTGAACCGCTGCATGGTGGCGACCAGGTCCGCGAACGACGCGTCCATCGGCACCGCGATCGCGACCTTGCCCATGACATCCTTCACCTTCGCCGTCATGACGACGCCTCCCATCTCTCAGTGCCCAGCGTGCCTCCGCCGTGTCTTGCCAGGTCAGCGGTGAAGGTCCTCACCCCCTGGGACTTTCGGCCACCCGTCGCGCCGCCCACCGCGCCACACCCTCCGCCACACGGTCCGCCATACCGTCCGCCGCGTCACGCCCTCCGCCACACCCTCCGCCGCGTCACCGTCCGTCGCGCCGCCCGGGGCAGGGCATGGCGAAGGGCCCTGTGGCCAGGGCCCTCCGTCCCTTCGTTTCCGGCCCGTACGGCGATGCGATGGGTATGAGACCGGCAGCGGGCCCGTAGAGGGGAGCCGATCATGCACATGAAGGTGCGGGACGTCATGACGAGCGAGGTCGCCTCCGTCAACGGCAGCACGCCGTTCAGGGACGTGGCCGAGGTCCTCATCGCGCACGAGGTCAGCGCCGTGCCCGTCGTCGACGGCGAGGGCCACGTGGTCGGTGTGGTCTCCGAGGCCGATCTGCTGCGCAAGGAGGAGTTCCGCGAGCAGTACTACCGCGAGGGCTACCGCCCGCCGCTACGCGCCCGCCTGCGCGAGGCCATGGGGCACCGGGCCGCCAGGGTCCAGGAGCGGGCCCGTGGGGCGACCGCCGCCGAGCTCATGTCCGCCCCCGCGATCACCACCCGGCCGTACACCAGCGTGGTCAGCGCCGCACGCGAGATGACCCGGCACGGGGTCAAGCGCCTGCCCGTCGTGGACGACGAGGGCGTGCTCGTGGGCATCGTCAGCCGCCACGACCTGCTCAAGGTCCTCGCCCGCGCGGACGCGGACATCGCCCGCGAGGTGCGCGAGGACGTCATCGGCAACTGCCTGTGGGCCGACCTGTCGGGCGTCGAGCTGTCGGTGTCGGAAGGCGTCGTGACGCTCACCGGCAGTCTGGAGCGCCGCTCGCAGGCACGGGTGCTCACGCGGATGGTCGAACGGACCAACGGCGTGATCGGGGTCGTCGACCGCCTGGAATGGAAGGAGGACGACGTCGGCCCCTGGGAAGAGCCCTGACCGGGCGCTGTCCCGCCTCGCTCGCCGGAGCGACGGAAACACCGAACACCCCTGCCCGGCCATCAGGAAGGGCAAGGGTGTTCCGGCGCGTTCCGGCGCTCTTATCGCCTCAACAGGCCGTGAGCGGCGACGGCCGCGTCCCGCCTCTGGCAAGCCCGATTATCGATGGCACGCCGGCCGAAGACGTGATCGCTCCGCTCGATTGGTCAGGATGCATTGGCGCAGATCGCGAACGGGCGGAAAACCGCCGTGAACTGGCTGTTGTTGAAGAACACCAGACTCCACCCCGTATTTGTGGCGTTCGGCGCGGATGTAACGTTGGAGACGACGCTGTCTTCGACCGAAATACCCCCGGACAACAGCTGATATCCCCCGGAAATCACCACCGTCCCGGCGGGGCACAAAGCTCCTCCGCTCGCGACGTTCACCCCTCCGGGCACGGTGATTTCGGGTCCGGTGACGACCTGATAGCCCGAAACTCCCGCAGGCCCAGCGGGCCCAGCCGGACCAGCGGGACCTGCCGGACCGGTCGCCCCAGCAGGACCGGCGGGACCTGCCGGTCCAGCGGGACCTGCGGGACCTGCGGGACCCTGGGCGCCCGTCGGCCCCTGCGGACCAGCCGGGCCCGCGGGCCCTCGCTCACCGGGCGGACCGGCCGCCCCCTTGGGACCCACCTGCCCCTTGGGACCCACCTGCCCCTTGGGACCTGCCAGCCCCTGCGGACCCGCGGGCCCCCGCGCGCCGGGCGCACCGGCAGGCCCTGCCGGACCCACCGGCCCTTGCGGCCCCGCCACCTGGCTCTGGCGAGGCTCCCCGTCCGAGCTCAGGACAGCGTGCTGCGTGCTCAAGGTCTGCGCCGTCGCGTCAGAGCTCTGCCAGTTGTACGGCAGTGCCGACGACGTCGTCTGCGTCTTCTGAACCGGCGTCAGCACCTCGGTGAGATCCCGCAGCATGTTCTGCTTCTGGTTCACATCCTGACGCCCGTGTTGCCGCTGCTTGTTCTTGCTCTTGTTCTTGTTCTTCTCGTTCGGGTCCGAGCGATGAGAGGAGCGAACGGCGAGGAGAAGGTGTCCATAGCGAACATAAGAGACGGCCTCACGTGCAGCACTGGCAGATTCGATGGCGACGACGTCAGTCACGGAGACGGCACCGGCGGTCAGCACGGTGCCGATTGCGAAAACCCTGAACAGGCTGCCGAACGTGGGCAACTTGATCTCCTCTTATGGGATTCCACACATAGATGTGCGATGTCGGAATTTCCGGGAGAAGCCCGTAGGCCACAGGTCTCCCGGCACGGATCATCTTGCATCCATTCATTTGCTTCGCTTGCGCCCGACACACAGGCGTCGAACGCCGCCACCCGTTTGTTTGTCGCGTTATTAATTGCGGCCTTCGAGGTGGTCCGCGACCGTGAAAAGCCGCGACCGGGATCACATCCGTCCGGCTCGGGGCGGCACATTCGATCCCGGAGGACGGTGGAATCCCTCTCGCCCTGCATAAGGGAAGCGGTGATTTTTCACGACGAACGGCGGACATCACAAAACAGCGCGCCACCTGCGCCGATAGCAGAATCTTCGGACGCGATAGGCGCACTCGACGGGATCTGTTCTGGAAAAAGTGGTTTCCGCTCTCCCTGCGGCGGTAGCGAAGTAAGAGACCGACCAAGCGAGAGACAAGGAGAAGCACGTGATCACTCGCGAGCAGATCCCCATGGTGCTCGGCAACCCGGTCCGCGACCTCAACGGCGACAAGATCGGCGAGGTCGCGCAGGTCTTGCTCGACGACGCGACCGGACGGCCGAAGTGGCTCTGCGTCAAGACCGGGCTTCTCCACACCAGGAAGACCTTCGTCCCGCCGCACAAGGCGACCCTGACGGCCGGCCATGTCGAGGTCCCGTACGACAAGGAGCGCGTCAAGAGCGCGCCCGACGTGCGCCTTGAGGCCGACGGCCACCTGTCCGCCGAGCAGGAGCGTGCGCTCTACCGCCACTACGACATGGACTGGGACGCCGCCTGGGAGCGCGCCAACAGGCCCGGCAGCCTCACCGGCTGGGCCGCCAGCGCCGGGCGACGTGAACGCGAACGGCTGGGGATCGGCGCGGACGGACGCCGGACCTACGCGGACGGACGCCGGATCTACACGGACGGACGCCGGATCTACACGGACTACGCCGTGACCCGCGTCGGGGATCGGTACGGCGTGGACGACCCGGCGCTCGGCTCCAGGGACCGGCTGGACGCCGACATCCCCGGCACGCGCCCGGGCGAGCCGCTGGGGCCGCGAAACCCCGAGACGCTGCCCGAGCAGTTGTTCGGCGCGGGCGATCCCTCACGCACGACGAGCGAGTGGTATGCCACGGAGGACCCGGCGGCCCGGGCGCTGGAACGGTTCGGCACCGGCGATCCGCTGACGAACGCCGGCGACAGGTTCGTCGTCTACCGGGACGCCCGTGATCTGGACATCCGCCGCCGCGGCATCCCCGGCCGCGACGAGCCGCGCCTCTGACCGGAGGAACCCAGCACCGGAAAACCCAGCACCGGAAAACCCAGCACCGGAAAACCCCAACTGGAGAAACCGGAACCGGAAAGAGCCGGCGAGCCGCTCGCCGATCAGCCCCCGTTGCCCCGGTGTGCCTCCGCCCCGCCCCGGGGCAACGGCATGCCCGTGCCCGGCCGTTCCCGGCCCCAAGGCCACAGCGCGCCCGGCTCCGTGCCCGGCTCCGCAGACTCCGCCCCCGCCCCGGGGCAACGGCATGCCCGTGCCCGGCCGTTCCCGGCCCCAAGGCCACAGCGCGCCCGGCTCCGTGCCCGGCTCCGCAGACTCCGCCCCCGCCCCGGGGCAACGGCATACCCGTGCCCGGCCGTTCCCGGCCCCAAGGCCACAGCGCGCCCGGCTCCGTGCCCGGCTCCGCAGACTCCGCCCCCGCCCCGAGGTAGCGGCATGCCCGGCTCGGGGGTGTTTCGGCCGCCTGTCAGTCGTCGTCGACGACCTCGCCGTGGACCACGCGGCCCCTGCCCGCTCCTGCGGGCCCGCCGAAGGCGTCCGCCCCGTCGAACCCCCCGGCCCCGTTGAACCCGGCCCCGTTGAACCCGGCCCCGTTGAACCCGGTCCCGTTGAACCCAGGCCCGTTGAACCCGGTCCCACCGAACCCGGCGGTCCCGTCGAAGAGCGGCGCGTACGGCGAGCGGGCGGCGAGCGAGCGCACCCTGCGGCCGAGGAACCACGACACCCAGCGCCGGGCGATCGGCCGGGTGAACGGCAGGATCATGAAGAACCCGAACACGTCGCTGATGAAGCCGGGGGTCATCAGGAGGGCGCCGCCTGCGACGATCAACGCGCCGTCGGCGAGCTCCTTGTCGGGCATGCGTCCCGACTCGATGGCCGCGCGCAGCGCCGCCCACGCCCGCCGGCCCTCACGGCGCATCAGCCAGGCGCCGAGCATGCTGTCGGCGATGAGCAGGGCGACGGTCTCCCATCCGCCGATCACGGATCCCACCTGGATCAGGAACCAGATCTCCAGGACGGGAACCACGAGGAACGCGAGGAACAGCCCGATCCGCACCATGTCTTGCCCCACTCACCCGGCACTCGTACGTCTGCGTCAACGCTCCCGTGGCCGTGGGGGTTCCGGTAGGTCGTGTTCATCGCCGCGGGCGAAACCGCTCCCCCAGCCCGGTGACCCCCCAGATGGCCACGCGCCAGAAGGCCTCGAAGATGATCTTCCGGCTCATCTTGCTGCTGCCCACAGTACGCTCCACGAACGTGATGGGCCGCTCGGTCACCCGCAGGCCCTGCCGTACGGTGCGGAGCGTGAGGTCCACCTGGAAGCAGTAGCCCTGCGACTCGACGTCGTCCAGCCCGATCTTCTCCAGGGTGGCCGCGCGGTAGGCGCGGAAGCCCGCCGTGGCGTCGCGCACCGGGATGCCGAGCACCAGCCGGACGTAGGTGTTGGCCCCACGGGACAGGATCTCGCGCGAGACCGGCCAGTTGACGGTCTTGCCGCCGGGCACCCAGCGGGAGCCGATCGCCAGGTCGGCGCCGTCGGCCACCGCGTCGAGCAGCTTGTGCAGCTCCTCGGGCTGGTGGGAGCCGTCGGCGTCCATCTCCACCAGCACGTCGTAGCCCTCGTCCAGGCCCCAGCGGAATCCGGCGATGTAGGCGGCGCCGAGCCCCTGCTTGCTCGTCCTGTGCATGACGTGGACGTGGTCGTCCACCTCGGCCAGCTCGTCGGCGATCCGGCCGGTGCCGTCGGGACTGTTGTCGTCGGCGACGAGGAGGTGCACGTCGGGCAGCGCCTCACGGAGCCGCCGGGTGATCAACGGGAGGTTCTCCCTCTCGTTGTATGTGGGGACGATCACGAGCACCCGCCCGGGGGTCCGCTCCATCAGCTCTTCCTCCGCCCAGAGATGGCCGCCACCGTCGCTCCGGCTCCCATGAGTATCATGATCCACTCCGGCAGCGCACCTGCCTCCGCCGCCACCGTGTTCTTGGTCCTGACGGGGACGTCCAGGACGTCCATCCCCGCCACCAGCTCGCCGGTGTGCCAGCCGACCCGGCCGTCGGGGCCGACGTACGCGGAGATGCCCGTGGTAGCCGCGGTGACCACGGCCCGGTTGAACTCCACGGCCCGCAGCTGCGACATCGCGAGCTGCTGCGGCGGCAGGTTGGTGAGGGCGTAGCTGGCGTTGTTGGTCTGCACGACCAGCGGCGTGCCGCCGGCGAGCACCGTGTCGCGCACCGTGCTGTCGAACGCCACCTCGTAGCACTCCACCGTGCCGATCGTCACGGGCCCCATCCGCAGCGCCCCCGGCTTGTCCCCGGCGACCGACTGCCTGCCGACGAGCTGCGCCCGCGACGACAGCGCCAGGAACAGGTCCTTCAGCGGCGTGTACTCGCCGAACGGCACCAGCCGCCGCTTGTCGTAGTACACGCCCGGGCCGGTGACCGGGTCCCAGACCACGCCGCGGGTGGCCCGGTTCTCGGTGCCGATCTTGACCACCGCGCCGACGAGGATCGGCACGCCGATGTCCTTCGCGGCGGAGTCGATCACCTGCCGGGCGTACGCGCTGCTGTAGGGGTCGATGTCGGTGGAGTTCTCCGGCCACACCACGATGTCGGGCCGCTGCAGCTTCCCGGCACGTACGGCCTCGGCCATCCGGTGCGTCTCGTCGGCGTGGTTGCGCAGCACGACGGCGGGCTCGTCGCCGAGGAAGTACATCCCCCGCCCAGGGACGTTGCCCTGGATGACACCGATCCGCACTGTCCTGCCTTCGTCGCCGGGCCGGGGCACGACCAGCCCCAACACCGGTACGGCTATCGCGGCGAGGAGCGTTCCGGCAAGCACCCGGTCGGCCCGCCACCTCGGCGGACGCCGTGTGACCAGCGCGGCGAGCAGGGCCCCCGTGAGGGCGACCGTGAAACTTACAAGCGGGGCGCCGCCCAGCGCGGCGAAGCCGGTGTACGGCGACTCGCCCTGGCTGAAGGCCAGCCGCGCCCAGGGGAAGCCCCCGAAGGGGAACAGCCCGCGGGCCCACTCCTGCACGACCCACAGGCAGGCCACCCAGAGCGGCCACAGGCGCAGCCGCATGACGAGGACGGCCAGACAGGCCAGGGCGGCCCAGAACAGGCTCTCGACGCCCGCCAGGGCCAGCCAGGCGTCGTCCCCGATCGGGCGGACCCAGGCCAGCGTCGGCAGCAGGAACGCCAGCGCCCCGAGATAGCCGATCCACGCGGCCCGGCGCAGCCGCAGGCCACGCAACGCGAGGGCGAGCAGCGCGACGCCGACCGGTGCGCAGAACCACCACCCGAGGGGCGGGAAGGCGAGATAGAGCACCAGGCCGCCCACGACGGAGGCGGCGAGGCGGATCAGCACGCCCGGCACGCGCGGTTTCGGCGCCCCGGCGGCGGGCGGAGCCGCGTCCTGTGCCGTCTTGAGTGCCACGGCTCGCCTCTCCTCGTGTGTCGGTCGTCCTGACGCAAAAATCATTCCAGGTCAGGGTCGCAGACGGCGGCGCGGCCCGCCAAACCGTCTCCGCTACTTTACGGGCGGCGTCCAAGGGCGATCACGCGGACGAAAAGACGAAGAAGGAAACGAAAAGGGAAGGAGGCCCGGGCGGCCCTTCGGACCGGTTCCGTCCCGTCGGCGGCGGGCGCGGAGCTCCGTTGTCTACTGGGCGCCCGGGCCCCTCCTGGGTCCAACCCCCCGGCCGGATGGGGTGCCCCGCCTCGGCGGGACGCCACCCTGCGCCTGGTGTGCTGACGGAGTCACGCTCCGTCATCGACGCAGAGGTCGGCGACGCCATAGAACGGCCAACCGGTCAGTCCCGTGCTGGACTGCGCAGCAAACTACCGACCTCAGCGCAGATGTCAACCACGCTCCGATCAGCGGAAACACCACATTTCCGCAGGTGGGAGCGGTGTCGCTTCAGCGACGTTCGAGACCGTTCAGGACCTCGGGCAGTTCGTCCACGTGGACCACGCCGAGGCGGCTCGTGGCCCGGGTCAGCGCGACGTAGAGGTCGCTCGGGCCGCGCGGCGACTCGCGCAGGATGCGGCCGGGCTCCACCACGATCACCGAGTCGAACTCCAGCCCCTTGGCCTCGGTCACCGACAGCACCGCCACGGGGGCGTCCAGCGCGGCCGGGCCGGGGCCGGTGGCCGCGCCCGGAACGGCACCCCGTACGATCGTTCCGACGTCCTCGGTCATCCCCGCCGGTGCGACGACCACGAGGCGGCCCTCCCCCAGGACCCCCGGCGCCGCCTCCGCCGCGATCACCGGGCCCGCCTCCGCGAGGCCGGCGACCCGCAGGGCCCACGGCCGCTCGCCCGTCTCCCGCACCGACTCCGGCGCCTTCAGGTCGGGGCCGACGAGTTCGAGCACGCGGGCGGCGACCTCCATCAGCTCGGCGGGGGTGCGGTAGTTGACGCTGAGGTGCTCCTCGCGCCAGCGGCCCGCGACGTACGGGTCGAGGACCCGGGCCCAGCTCGCCGCGCCCGCGGCCGACCCGGTCTGGGCGATGTCGCCGACGATCGTCATGGACCGGCTCGGGATGCGGCGCATGACCATCCGCCAGGCCATCTCGGACAGCTCCTGTGCCTCGTCCACGATCACGTGACCGAAGGCCCACGTGCGGTCCCTGGCGGCCCGCTCGGCGGTGGTGAGGTAGGTCTCCTCGGCCTGCTGCCGTTCGGCGAAGCGCTCGGCGTCCATGATGTCGGCCAGGCCGGTCAGCTCCAGCACCTCGCGGGCGTAGGCGATGCGCTCCTCGCGCTCCTGCTCGGCCCGCCGCGCCGCCCGCAGCACCCCTTCGTCGATGTCCCCGAGCAGCTCCGCGGCCTCGTCGAGCAGCGGCACGTCGGCCGGGCTCCACCAGGTCTCCCCCGCCTTCTCCCCCGGTCTGGGCGGCTCGCGCAGCAGCAGGTCGCGCTCCGGCCCGTCCAGCCCGGCCGCCGCCATCCGGTCGCGGTCGGTGAACAGGCCGATCAGGAGTTGCTGCGGCGTGAGGTAGGGCCACAGCCGGTTGAGCGCCACCCGCACCGGCTCCTCGGTGCGCAGGTCCTCGCGCAGGTCGGCGAAGTCGGCGTCGTCGAGGTTGCCGCGGCCCAGGTGTCGGGCGGCCTGCCGGGTCAGCACGGTCAGCAGGTGCCGTACGAAGACGGCCCTGGCCTGGTTGTGCGGACGGCGCGAGCGGCCGGCCTTCGACCGGGCCGCCTCCAGCGTCTGCCGGTCGAGCTTCAGCGTGAACTTGTCGAGCTTGATCTCCACGGGTGTGCGCGGCATCCGCTGGCGCTCCCGTACGGCCCGGGCGATCACGTCGGCCATCGCGATGCGGCCCTTGACCGCCGCGACCTCGGGCGGCTCCTCCCGGGTCGCGGTGACCCCGGGGTACAGCTCGCCCACGGTGGACAGCAGCACGTCGGTCTCGCCGAGGGACGGCAGCACCTGCTCGATGTAGCGCATGAAGGTCGGGTTGGGCCCGAGGATCAGCACGCCCCGGCGTTCCAGGCGCTCCCGGTAGGTGTAGAGCAGGTAGGCCGCACGGTGCAGGGCCACCACGGTCTTGCCGGTGCCGGGGCCGCCCTGGACGACGAGCACGCCGTTCAGGTCACTCCGGATGATCTTGTCCTGCTCGGCCTGGATGGTGGCGACGATGTCGCGCATGCGGCCGGTGCGCTTCTCGCCGAGCGCGGCCAGCAGCGCCGCCTCGCCGTTGAGCGAGGCCCGGTCGGCGTCGGTGAGGCTGTCGAGGTCGAGCAGGTCGTCGTCGATCGCGGTGACCCTGCGGCCCCGCGTGTGCAGGTGACGCCGCCGGGTGACGCCCATCGGCGCGGCGGGGGTGGCCCGGTAGAACGGCTGTGCCACGGGGGCCCGCCAGTCGATCAGCAGCCGGTGCTGGTCGTCGTCCGACAGCCCGATGCGGCCGATGTAGAGCCGCTCGCCCTCCGCGTGGTCGAGCCTGCCGAAGCACAGGCCGTTCTCCACCGCCCAGAGGCGGGCGAGGCGCTGGGGGTACATGACGGCGAAGCTGTCGCGCTCCGAGCGGTTCTGGTGGGTGCCGAAGGCCCCCTGGGCGAGCACGGCGTCGAGCTGCCCGCGCGTGCGCTCCCGCAGCACGTCGAGGCGCTCGTACAGCGCGGCGACGTACTTCTGCTCCCGGGCCAGCTCGCCCGTCGAAGACTCTGGCATAGGCCGCCAGATTCTACGTGCCGTGCCGCCCTTCTCCCGCATCGGGCACGGCGGCTCACGAGCGCGTCACAGATGGATCTCGGCGCGGATCACGCCCTTGACGGCGTCCCGGCCCGTTCGTACGGTCGCAGCCATAGTTAGGAAACTTTCCTAACACGCTCTATGTCGTGGGAGCTCACGCTCTGTGTCGCGAGAGCTCACGCTCTTCTTTGTCGTGGGAGAACGCATGACCCGGCCCATCGCGGGGACGCCCAGCCTGCTGCGCGCGATCAACGACCGCGCCGCGCTGATGGTCCTGCTCGAACGCGGCCCGCTGACCCGGCCCGAGCTGGGGGCGCTCACCGGCCTGTCCAAGCCGACCGCCTCCCAGCTCCTGGCCCGGCTCCAGGAGGCCGGCCTGGTCGTCCTCGACGGCATCCGCGAGGGCCTGCCGGGCCGTACGGCCGAGCTCTACCGGATCAACCCCCGCGCGGCGCACGTGGCGGCGCTGGACGTCACGCCGGCGCGGATCGCCGCGGCGGTCGCGGACGTCACCGGCGCGGTCGTCGCCGAGCACCGGCTGGCCACCCCGGGCCGCGCCGGCGGCGACGTGGTCGAGCGGGTCCGGGCCGCGCTCACCGGGGCGTGCGGCCCGGCCGGGCTCGACCCGACGGAGCTGAGCCGGGTGGTCGTCGGCATCGGCGGCGCCGTCGACCCCTCGACCGGCAGGCTCGGCTACGCCGCCCACATCCCCGGCTGGCACATCCCCGACCTGATCGGGACCCTCCGCGACGGGATCGGCGTGCCGATCGACGTGGAGAACGACGTCAACCTCGTCGCGCAGGCCGAGCGGTCCCGGGGCAGCGCCCGGGGCCACCAGGACTACGTGCTGCTGTGGGCCGACGAGGGCATCGGCGCGGCCCTCGTCATCGGCGGCCGCCTCCACCGCGGGGCGACCGGCGGCGCGGGCGAGGTGGGCTACATGCCCGTGGTCGGCGCCCCCACCGCGCGGGACGTCGGCAGGAGGGCCAACCACGGGTTCCAGGCCCTGTCGGGCGGCCCGGCCGTGCTCGCCCTCATGCGGGCGCACGGGCTGCGCGGCTCCACGCCGAGCGGCGCCGTACGCAACGCGGCCGCCCTGGCGGGACGCGGCGGCCCGGACGGCGAGAGCGCGCGCGAGGCCCTGCGCGAGCTCGCCGGCCGCCTCGCGATGGGGCTGGCCGCGATCACGGCCGTGGTCGATCCCGAGGTCGTCGTGCTGTCGGGCGGCGTGCTGCTCGCCGGCGGCGAGGTCCTGCGGGAGTCGGTCGAGCGGGAGCTGCACGCGCTCACCATCCCCCGGCCTCGCGTGCTGCTTTCCACCCTGGAGGGCAACCCGGTCCTCGCCGGAGCCCTCGACCTCGCCCTCGGCGCCGTACGCGAGGAGCTGTTCGGCCCTGTGAACAGCCCTGTGAACGGCCCCGCGAACGGCGCGGTGAACACATCCCCTTCCCCCCATTAGGGAGGCACCCCCATGAAACGCCTTCTCTCCCTCCCCGTGGCACTCTCCGTCGGGGCCGGGCTGGCCGCGCTCACCGCCTGTACGGCGGGCACCGAGAGCGGGCCGCCCGAAGTGGCCCGGAGCGGGGCGAGCCACGAGCCGGTCACCATCGAGTTCTGGCACGGTTTCAGCGCCGACAACGAGCTCAAGGCGTTCGACGAGACCCTCGCCGGCTTCCAGAAGAAGTTCCCGTGGATCACGGTCAAGGCGACCAAGGCCGTCCAGGACGACCAGATCCTGCAGTCCGTGCGCGGCGGCAACCCGCCCGACGTGGCCTTGTCGTTCACCACCGACAGCGTCGCCCAGTTCTGCAAGGCCGGGATCTTCCAGGACCTCAACCCCTACCTGAAGGCGAGCGGCATCGACCCGGCGACGCTGTTCCCCAAGGTGATCGCCGAATACACGGAATATCAGGGCAAGCGCTG
This sequence comes from Microbispora sp. CSR-4, assembly GCF_008033685.1. NCBI lineage: Bacteria > Bacillati > Actinomycetota > Actinomycetes > Streptosporangiales > Streptosporangiaceae > Microbispora > Microbispora sp. CSR-4. The sequence continues at coordinate 244,563 of NZ_VJVX01000003.1, read as the reverse complement.
CGTGATGCCCATGCTGGCCGACACGTACGGCCTCTACTACAACAAGGCGCTGATGAAGGGCCACGAGCCGCCGAAGACGATGAGCGAGCTGGCCGAGCTCGCCAGGACGCTGACGGTCAAGGACGACAAGGGCGACATCAAGGTCGCCGGGTTCGTCCCGACGAGCCAGATGTACGAGAACGCGCCCATCCACACCGGCGTGATGGTCGGCGCGAAGTGGATCAACCCCGACGGCACCTCGGCCATCGGCTCCGACCCGCAGTGGAAGAAGCTGATGACCTGGCAGAAGGACCTGACCGACTGGTACGGCTACGACAAGCTCGAGAAGTTCCGCAAGAGCTTCGGCGACGAGTGGTCGGCCGAGAACCCGTTCAACACGGGCAAGGTCGCCATGGCCATCGACGGCGAGTGGCGCACCGCCATGCTCGCCGCCGACGCCCCCGGCCTCGACTACGGCACCGCGCCGCTGCCGGTGGCCGACGACCAGGCCCAGCGGTACGGCGCGGGCTACATCACCGGCACCGTCATCGGCGTCCCGCGCGGCGCCGGGCACCCGGAGGCCGCCTGGGAGCTGGTGAAATATCTCACCACCGACACCGACTCACTGGTGACGCTGTCTAACGCGATCAGGAACGTGCCGAGCACGCTGCCCGCACTCCAGTCGCCCGCCCTCAAGAAGGACCCGAACTTCCAGACCTTCCTCGACGTCTTCGCCAACCCCAGCAGCACGACGATGCCGGCCCACCTCAACTCCGTCTTCAACCAGCAGACGCTGCAGGAGGCGCAGATCAAGTGGGAGTCGGGCCGCGCGTCCGACCTCGACGCGCTGCTCGCCGACGTGGACAAGAAGATCAACGAGAAGCTCAAGCTCACGGCGGGCGGCTGACCTTCGATGCGTGGCAACCTGCGCGCCCTGCTCTATCTGTCCCCCCGGCTCGCCGGGGTCGCGATCTTTTTCGTCTACCCGCTGCTGTCCACGGTCTACTTCTCCTTCCAGCGGTACGACCTGTTCACCCTGGAGCCCGTCGGGCTGCTCAACTGGGAGTACTTCTTCAAGGACCAGGCGGCCTGGACGGCGATCCGCAACACGCTGTGGCTCGTCGTGGTGATGGTCCCGCTGCGGGTGCTGTTCGGCCTCGGCGTCGCCCAGCTCGTGACCAGGATCAAGGCCGGCGCCGGGGTCTACCGCACGATCTTCTACCTGCCTGCCCTGGTGCCGCTGGTGGCCGGGACGCTGGGCTTCGTGTTCCTGCTCAACCCCGGCACCGGGCCGGTGGACGCGATCCTCTCGGCGGTCGGGCTGCCCGCGCCCGACTGGTTCGGCGACCCGGCGTGGTCGAAGTGGGGGCTGACTCTGCTGGGCCTGTGGTCGGTCGGCGACCTGATGGTCATCTTCATGGCCGCCCTGCTCGACGTGCCGAAACAGCTCTACGAGGCCGCGGCCATCGACGGCGCGAACGGCTGGCGGCAGTTCACCTCGATCACGCTGCCGGTGATCCGGCCGGTGCTGATGTTCGCCGCCGTCACCGGAGTGATCCAGACGCTGCAGTACTTCACCCAGGCCGAGGTCGCCGCCCGGGTCGCGTCCGGCGCGACCGACTCGGCCGGGTCGGTCTTCACCCCCGGCTACCCCGACCAGTCCACGCTGACGTTCCCCCAGTGGCTGTTCCAGCAGGGCTTCCGCGACTACGCGATGGGCTACGCGTGCGTGCTCGCGCTGGTGCTGTTCGCGGTGTCGATGGTGTTCACGCTCATCCTGCTGCGGCAGTTCCGCTTCACCGAGGAGGAATCGTGACCCCGACGGCGAGACGGACCGCGCTGCTGTGGGTCGCCCGGCACGCGCTGGCCATCGCGCTCGCGCTGATGTTCCTCGGCCCGCTGGTGTTCATCGCGCTCACGGCCCTGATGACCGACCATCAGGCGCTCACCTCCGAGCTGTGGCCGCACACCTGGAACTGGGACAACTTCGCCGAGATCTTCGAGAAGGCGCCGCTGCTGACCTGGATCCGCAACACGCTGCTCTACTCGGTGCTCGCCACCGCGTTCATGCTGGTGTCGTCGATCCCCGTGGCGTACGCGCTGGCGCGGTTCCGCTTCCGCGGGCGGCGGCTGGCGTTCCTGCTGGTCATCACCATGATGATGCTGCCGCCGCAGGTCGTGGCCGTGCCGATCTACCTGATCTGGGCCCGCTTCCACCTGACCGGCACGCTGTGGCCGCTGATCCTGCCGATGCTGCTCGGCGACGCGTTCTCGATCTTCCTGCTGCGCCAGTTCCTCGTGACGATCCCGCGCGAGTACTCCGACGCGGCGAAGGTCGACGGCTGCGGCGAGTTCCGCACGCTCGTGCGGGTGGTCCTGCCGATGGCCCGCCCGGCCATCGCCGCCGTCGCCCTCTTCCAGTTCTTCTACTGCTGGAACGACTACTACGGACCCCTGCTGTACGCCGGGACCGACCTGGACAACTGGACGCTGTCGCTGGGGCTTGCGGCGTTCCGGTCGGTGCACCGCGTGCAGTGGAACCTCACGATGGCCGCCACACTGCTGGCCATGGCCCCGGTGATCATCGTGTTCTTCTTCGCCCAGAAGGTCTTCATCGAGGGCGTCAAGCTGACGGGAGTCAAATGAAGCTGGCCGTTGTCGGGGGCGGTTCCACGTACACGCCGGAGCTGATCGACGGTTTCGCCCGCCTGCGCGGGGAGCTGCCGCTGTCGGAGATCGCGCTCGTCGACCCCGACGAGCGCCGGCTCGCGACGGTCGGCGGGATGGCCCGGCGGATGCTCGCCCGCGCCGGGCATCCCGCCGCGCTGACCACCTCCAATCGCGTGGAGGACGGCGTCGCCGGGGCCGCGGCGGTGCTGCTCCAGCTGCGCGTGGGCGGCCAGGCCGCCAGGAACGTCGACGAGACCCTCCCGCTGGAGTGCGGCTGCGTCGGGCAGGAGACCACGGGCGCGGGGGGCCTCGCCAAGGCCCTGCGGACCGTGCCGGTGGTGCTCGACATCGCCGAGAAGGTGCGCGCGCACGCGCCCGGCGCGTGGATCGTCGACTTCACCAACCCCGTCGGCATCGTCACCCGGGCGCTGCTCGACGCCGGGCACCGGGCCATCGGCCTGTGCAACGTGGCCATCGGCTTCCAGCGCCGCTTCGCCGCCCTCCTCGGCGTGGCCCCCGAGCGGATCGCGCTCGGTCACGTCGGGCTCAACCACCTCACGTGGGAGCGGTCGGTCCTGCTCGACGGCGTGGACGTGCTGCCCCGCCTGCTGGACGAGCACGGCGAGGGCATCGCCGAGTCGGTCGGCCTGCCGGTGGAGCTGGTCCGCCACCTGCGCGCCGTGCCGTCGTACTACCTGCGGTACTTCTACGAGCACGACCGCGTGGTGGCCGAGCAGCGCACCTCGCCGTCGCGGGCGGCCGAGGTCGCGGCGATGGAGTCGGCTCTGCTGGAGATGTACGCCGACCCGGCCGTGGACACCAAGCCCGACCTGCTGAACAAGCGCGGCGGCGCCTTCTACTCGGAGGCCGCCGTCGCCCTGGTCGCCTCGCTCATGGGCGACCGCGGGGACGTGCAGGTCGTCAACACCCGCAACAACGGCACGCTGCCGTTCCTCGACGACGACGCGGTGATCGAGGTGCCGGCCGCCGTGGGAGCCGCCGGGGCCGTCCCGCTGCCCGTCGAGCCCGTGGAGCCGCTCTACCGGGGCCTGATCGCCCACGTGTCGGCGTACGAGTCGCTGGCCCTGGAGGCGGCCCTGGACGGCGGCGAGGACCGCGTCAGGGACGCGCTGCTGGCCCATCCGCTGGTCGGGCAGGCGTCCCTCGCCGACGGCCTCGCCGCGCGCCTCGTGGAGGCCAACCGCGCCTTCCTGCCGTGGGCGGTGGCGCGGTGACCGCGCCGCGCACGGTGCTGGCGGTGGACGGCGGCAACAGCAAGACCGACGTCGCCCTCGTCCGCGAGGACGGCACGGTGCTCGCCACGGCGCGCGGGCCCGCGTTCCTGCCGCAGAGCGCCGGTGCCGCCGCCGCGGTCGAGGTGATCGGCCGGACCGTGCGGCGCGCCCTCGCCGGCGATGCCGCCACGCCGCCGTACGCCGACCACGTCGCGGCCTACCTCGCGGGCGCGGACCTGCCGGTGGAGGAGGAGGTGCTGCGGGCCGAGCTGCTGACCCGCGGCTACGCCGCCGACGTCGCCGTGGGCAACGACACCTTCGCCCTGCTGCGGGCCGGGTCGTCCACCGGTTGGGGCGTGGCCGTCGTCTGCGGCGCGGGGATCAACGCGGTGGGGGTCTCCCCTGCCGGGCGGATCGCCCGGTTTCCTGCGCTGGGCCGCGTCAGCGGCGACTGGGGCGGCGGGCAGCATCTGGGCGAGGAGGCCTTCTGGCACGCCGTGCGCGCCGAGGACGGCCGCGGCCCCGCGACCGTGCTCACCGAGGTCGTGCGCGCCTGCTTCGGCACCGCCACGGTCGAGGAGGCCGTCATCGGGCTGCACGTCGGCGACCTGCCGGCCGACCGGCTGCACGCCCTCGTGCCGCCCCTGCTCGCGGCCGCCGCGGACGGCGACGCGGTCGCCGGGTCGCTGGTGGAGCGGCAGGCCGAGGAGATCGCGCTGCTCGGCGTCGTCGCCATGCGGCGGCTCGGCCTGCTCGCCGCGCCCTGCGAGGTCGTGCTCGGCGGCGGCGTGCTGACCGCCCGGCATCCCCTGCTGACGTCGCTGATCGAACGGCGCTACGCCGAACGCGCGCCGCTCGCCCGGCTCGTCATCGCCGACGTGCCGCCGATCGTGGGCGCCGCCCTGCTCGGCCTCGACCGCCTCGGCGCGCCCCCCGAGGCGTACGCGAGGGTGCGCGCGCACTTCCTCCGGGAGGACGGCGGCCGGGAGGACGGGAATTCTCAGCCCTCCGCGGCGTCCGCCTCCGGCTCCTTCTCGATCACCGGGGAGCGGTAGTCGTACGGCGTGCTCAGGACGACGGTCGTGCGCGTGCTGACGTTGGCCGACGCGCGGATCTGCTGGAGGAGCTCCTCCAGCGCCAGCGGGGAGGCGACGCGGACCTTGAGAATGTAACTTTCATCACCCGCGACGCTGTGACACGCCTCGATGGCGGTCAGATGGCTCAACCGCTCCGGCGCGTCGTCCGGGGCGGAAGGGTCGATCGGCTTGATCGAGACGAACGCGGTCAGCGGAAGCCCGATCTCGTCGTAGTCGACGAGAGCGGCGTATCCGCGGATGACACCACGCTTTTCCAGCCTGCGGACCCGCTGGTGCACCGCGGAGACCGACAGCCCGGTCTCCTTGGCCAGATCGGTGAAGCTCATCCGGCCGTCAGTCGCCAGCAGCGTGACGATTCGGCGATCGATCTCCTCCACCCCAGCAACGGTAGCGCCGCCCAGGACCGTCTCGTCCCGAAGCCACCGAAATGCCACCCAACCAGGACCGGCGGCAGGCGCCCGAGATCACGCGTCAGCGGCCAGCGCCCTCACGTCGGGGTGCACGCCGGGAGTCGCCGTCACGAGCGCGGCGAGCGAGCCCAGGATCGTCACGGGCCGCGTCCTCGACGCCTCCACGGCGGCCAGGTAGCGCCAGGCCACCAGCTCGGCCACGTCGCCGCGCGCGTCCGGGTCCACCCAGGCCGTGGCGATCATCCCCAGCAGGGCCGCCTCGGTCACCCAGCCCTCCGGCCCGTACGCCAGGTCGGTCAGCACGCTCCTGCGCTCGGACTCCGCCCACGCCTGGCCGGCCTGGTGGTGGGCGATGCCAAGGCAGGCCCACGCCTGGACCTGCCTGATCCACAGCGGCACGGCCGCGGGCTCGCCGTACGGCGACAGCGGCGGGTGGGCGAGCACGCCGAGCAGGTCGTCGAGGGACAGGCCCGACAGGCGCACGGCGTGGTCGTAGGCGGCCGGCAGGTGCGGCCAGCGCAGCGCCGCGACGGCGGCGACGGCCTCCTGCGCCTCCCCGGACGGCGGCGGCACGGCGGGCACGGCCGTCATGTCCTCATAACGCCACACCCGCCGGACCACGCTCCGCACCGGGCCGTGGCCGTACACCTCGGGCACGGTCAGCCGCGCGTCGGGCTGCGGCGCGTCGGCGACCGTCACCTCGAAGCCGGGCACGACCAGCGAGAAGGCGAGCAGCGCGCTGGGCGGCTCGGGGGCGGAGACAGTGAGCGCGCCGCCGACCGGGACGTCCTCCTGCTCCACCACCTGGTAGAGCACGTCGATCACCGACTCCGTGGGGCCGGGGACGCGGCCCAGCCACAGGCGCAGCCCGCAGTGCTCGCCGAGCACCGCGTCGCCGTGCTCGTTGCCGGGGTCGTCGCGCAGGTGGTCGGCGAGCTCCACCAGATGGCGGACGTCCCCGTCGCGCTCGAAGCGCATGCCGCAGGCGGCCGGATAGGCGTTCGGGTGCCTGGGCTCGCGCCGCAGCGCGCGCTCCACCCACTCCAGGCCCTCCTCCGGGCGGCCGCTGCTGTGCAGCATCTCGCCGATGTCGGTGTACAGGGCCAGGTTGGCGGGGTCGTGTTCCAGCGCCCGCACCATGGCCCGCTCGGCCTCGGGCCACCGCTGCAGGTCGCGGCAGGCGTATCCCTCGGCCAGGGCGGCCTGGAAGGACGGCGTGAGCGCGTAGGAGCGGGCGGCCAGGGCCGCCGCCTCCTCCGCCTCCCCCACCCGGCGCAGGAGGAGCGAGGCCAGCCACAGCAGCGACGCGTCGTCCGGGTGGGCGCGCAGCCCGCCCCGCACCAGGGCGACGTACGGCGCCAGCGCCTCGCGGCCGTCCTCCGGCACGGTGCCGGGCAGCCCGGAGGCCAGCAGCGAGACGAGCGAGCACAGGTCGCCGGGCGGGATCCGCCCGGGCAGCTCGGGGTCGAGCACCCACGGGACGTGCGCCCAGCGTCCCTCCGGCTCGTGCCGCTGCACCGAGATCAGCAGGCGCAGCGCGGGCACGTGCTCGCCCCGCGCGGCCAGCGCGTGGGCGCGGGCCAGCGCGGTGCCGAGGAAGACCGGCTCGTCCAGGGGGAACAGGTCCGGTCCGCCGCCCGGCCCGGCCAGCAGCCGCGCCAGCATCTCGTGCGCCTCGGGCAGGGCGGGGTCGCAGGCCAGCGCCGCCGCGACGTGCCCGGCGGCGTGCCCGGTCTCCCCGTCGGCCAGAGCCAGCCGCGCCATGCTGACCTCGCCCTCGGCCTGGGCGCGGGGATCGTCCATGCCCTCGTCGATGCCCTCGTGCGTCATGCGTCCTCCGATCCGGCAGTCGTGATCATCACTCTGCCAGAGCGGGCCGGCGCGGCGCAGAGCACGATCGCGGGCATCAGTCCACGACGACCAGGTCCCTGGTCGTGTGGTTCACCCGCTCTCCGGCGGTCTCGCCGCAGACGACGATGTCCTCGATCCGGGCGCCGTGCCGTCCGGGCAGGTAGATGCCCGGCTCGACGGAGAACGCGAACCCGGGCCGCAGCTCCTCGGTGTTGCCCGCGACGATGTACGGCTCCTCGTGGGTCTCCAGGCCGATGCCGTGCCCGGTGCGGTGGACGAAGTATTCGCCGTACCCCGCCTCGGTGATCACCTCGCGGGCGGCGGCGTCCACCGACTCACAGGTCACGCCGGGCCTGACGTGGGCGCAGGCGGCCTCCTGGGCGCGCTTGAGCACCTCGTAGTAGGCCACATAGTCGGCCGGGGGCTCGCCCACGCAGTAGTTGCGCGTGGAGTCCGAGCAGTAGCCGCTCGGCATGACGCCGCCGATGTCGACCACGACGGGCTCACCGGGCCGGATGACGCGGTCGCTCAGCTCGGCGTGCGGGCTGGCGCCGTTCGGGCCCGAGCCCACGATCACGAAGTCGACCCGGGCGTGTCCCGAGTCGATGATCGCTTCCGCGATGTCCTTGCCGACCTCGCGCTCGGTGCGCCCGGCCTTCAGAAACTGGGGCACCAGGTTGTGCACGGCGTCGATGGCCGCGCCCGCCTCCGCGAGCGCCGCCTTCTCCGCGGGCGACTTGCGCATGCGCAGGTCACGCAGCACGCTCCCGGCGAGCACCTGCTCGGCCTCGGGCATGACCGCGCGGAACCGCAGTGACTGCATCGCCCACATGCGGTCGGCGAGCCCGACCCTGGCCACCGGGCCCAGGCGGCGGGCCACCTCGGCGTACGGGTCTTCGGTCTCGTCCCACGCGACGAACTCGATGCCGAGCCGGGAGGCGGGCGAGTGCTCGGCGGCCGGCAGCTCCAGGCGCGGCACCATCAGGAACGGCTCGCCGGACGCCGGCACGACCAGGCAGGTCAGCCGCTCCAGCGGCAGCGCGTCATAGCCGGTCACGTAGCGCAGGTCGGGGCCCGGCGTCAGCAGCAGCGCGTCGAGGCCCGCGCGTTCGACGGCCTCGCTCACCGCGGCGGGACGGGTCGTGGGATACAGGTCGGAGGGCTCCAAGGACGTCGTTGTCACGCGACCAATCTAACCGGCACCGCATCAGACGACGTACGCAGGTGCGTGTACCACAGCCGCCACGCGGGCGAGCTCCGCTGGGCTCTGGCTTATTCCACGCCATAGAAGAAAAGCAACCCCTGGGTGGATGCGAGACTGCTACGCTCCGCGTCAGGACGATCACAGATCGTCCGTACGGCAAGTGCAAGAGCAACATCGAGAGCGAGACAAATGGTCGGCGTAGTGGGCGGCACGAGGCCCGCCCTTCCCCCCGCGGACGACCGCGATCCGGGCACCACGCCCGGCGCCGTCCCCGCCGGCACCCGCATGATCCAGAACGGCATGATCCAGGACCTGGCCGGACGGCGGTGGGCGGAGCGCCGGGACCGCGTGGCCGAGGAGCGCCGGGTCACCCTGGCACTGCGGGAGGCGATCCTGCCCGAGCCCGGCGCGTCGATCGACCTGCCCTACGCCCGGATCGCGGTCCGCTACGTCCCGGCGGGCCGCGCGTCGAGCCTCGGAGGGGACTGGTACGACGCCGCGCCGTTGCCCGACGGGCGCATGTTCCTCGCGGTGGGCGACGTGTCGGGGCACGGCCTGCCCGCGATCGCCGAGATGGCCCAGCTTCGTCACGCGCTGCTCGGCCTGAGCATGACGGGCGCCTGCCCCGGCAGGCTGCTGACGTGGCTGAACACCCTCGTCCTCACCCGGCTGGACGACACGACCGCGACGGCGGTGTGCGGCCACTTCGATCCGGCGACCCGCCTTTTCACGTGGGCACAGGCGGGCCCCCCCGCCCCGATCCTGGTGCGTCGCGGGGGCGCGCGCCAGCTCGGGGCGCCCCGGGGGGTCGTGCTCGGGGCGACGTCGAGCCTGCCGTACGGGGTGGCCGACGTCCGCCTCGAGCCCGGCGACCTGCTGCTGATGTTCACCGACGGCCTGGTCGAGCGCCGCTCGCGCGACATCGGCGCCGGGGTGTCCCTCATCCTGGACGCGGCCGTGACGACCGGGCTCGGCACGGCCGGAGCGGACCTCGACGCGGGCCTCGACCGCCTGCTTGAGGCCATCGGCGGCCCCAACCCCGAGGACGACACCTGCCTGCTGGCCGTGGCGGTGACCGAAGAGGGTCCGCAGCGCGCCTGACAGGCGTGACAATGGCAGGGTGCTGATGCTTCTCGACACCCCGTCGCTGTACTTCCGCGCCTTCTACGGGATCCCGGAGTCGGTGACCTCTCCGGACGGCATGCCGGTCAACGCGGTGCGCGGGCTCCTCGACATGATCGCCACCCTGGTCCGGCAGCACTCTCCCGCCCAGATCGTGGCCTGCATGGACGCCGACTGGCGGCCGGCGTTCCGGGGGGCCGCGATCCCGTCCTACAAGGCGCACCGGGTGGCGAGCGGCGACGAGGAGGAGGTGCCGGACACGCTGGCCCCGCAGGTCCCGGTCATCGAGGAGGTGCTCGACGCGCTCGGCATCGCCCGCGTCGGCGTCGCCGGATACGAGGCCGACGACGTGATCGGCACCTACGCGACCGCCGCGACCGGCGCCGTGGACATCGTCACCGGCGACCGTGACCTGTTCCAGCTCGTCGACGACGAGAAGCCCTGCCGCGCCCTTTACACAGTAAGGGGAATCCGCAACCTCCAGATCATCGACGAGGCGTTCGTCCGGGAGAAGTACGGCATCCCGGGCCGGGCGTACGCCGACTTCGCGACGCTGCGCGGCGACCCGAGCGACGGCCTGCCCGGTGTCGCCGGCATCGGCGAGAAGACTGCGGCGGCCCTCATCACGCGCTTCGGGTCGCTGTCCGCGCTGCTCGCCGCGCTGGACGACGGGAGCACCGACGGCTTCCCCGCGGGCGCGCGCAACAAGCTCGCCGCCGCCCGCGACTACCTGGAGGTCGCCCCCGCCGTGGTCCGGGTGGCCCACGACGCCCCCGTCCCGGACGTCGACATCACGCTGCCCACCGCGCCGCGCGACCCCGAGCGGCTGGTCGCGCTGTCGGAGAAGTACGGCCTCGACAGCCCGCTCAATCGCCTGCTCGCCGCCCTGTGGTAGACGCGGGCACCGGCAGATCGAGACGTCCATCCGCGCCCGCATCCGGGCCGGCCGGATGCGAGCGGGCGCGTCGCTGCCACCCACCCGCACCCTCGTGACAGGCAAGCAGCTCGTCGCCGAGTGTTACCTCGTCAGCCGGTCAGTCGGTTACCCAGGCCGCCGCCTCGATGCCGCCGACCCGCGCGGGCCCCGCGGCTTCGACGGCACAGCCGGCCGCGCGGTGCGCGGCCATCGGCCGCTGCGTCATCCGGCTGTCTCGTACCAAACGAGAGCGCAGTTCAGCACCGTGACGGCGGAGGCGCAGGCCGCCGCGCACACCGTGGTGACGGGCCGGTTGACCAGGCGGCCCATCAGGTCGCGCCGGTGTGCGAACATCACCAGCGGCCACAGCGCGAACGGGATCCCGAAGCTCAGCACGACCTGCGAGATCACCAGGACACGTCCGGGTTCGGCGCCGGCGGCGAGTACGGCCATCGCGGGAACCAGGGTGGCCAGACGACGCATGGACAAGGACGACCAGCGGCCCAGGAAGCCCTCCGCGATCACCGTGCCGGCATAGGTGCCGACGGAGGTCGCCGCCAACCCCGAGGCCAGCAGGGCGAGGGCGAAGAATGCCGCCGGCACCTGGCCCAGACCGGCGGCGAGGCCTCTGTACGCCCCCTCCAGAGAGGCGCCGACGGCGGGGCTGAGCGCGGCGGCGCCGATGGCCAGTATGGCCGCGTTCACCATGCCGGCCAGGCCCATCGCGGTCAGTACGTCGAGCCGGGTGGCCCGCAGCAGCTCGCGACCGCGACCGCGGGGCTCGCCGTGCCGGTCCCTCAGCAGCGCACCGTGCAGATAGATCGCGTGCGGCATCACCGTCGCGCCAAGGATGCCACACGAAAGGAACAGGCTGTCGGTGCCGGAGAGTCCGGGGACAAGCCCTGAGACGAGGCCGTCGAGAGAGACACCGCCGTCGAAGGCGGTGAAGACGAACCCGACGAGTATCACTGCGAGCAGGGCGATGACGACGGCTTCGAATCGCCGCTGTCCCCGCCGTGACTGCACCACGAGCATCACCCAGGACACCGCTCCGGTGATGAGGCCGCCGGCGACGAGAGGGGTCCCGAAGAGCAGGTGCAGCGCGACGGCGCCCCCCACGACCTCAGCGAGGTCGGTGGCGATGGCCACGGTCTCCGCCTGAGCCCACATCGCAAGGCGGGCAGGGTGGCCCCGGTGGCGATGGTGAGTTTGGCGGACAGGTACTGCACGAGCATCGCCATGATGTTCGCGCCTGCCAGCACCCATAGGAGCAGGTAGCCGTGACGTGCCCCCGCCGTGATGTTCGTGGCCACGTTTCCCGGGTCGACGTAGGCGACGGCCGCCACGAAGGCGGGGCCCGTCATCCGGAGCAGGGCCGGGGTCCGGAAAACCGCGGTGGTGGCCGTCCGCGCCTCCCGCGGATGCGTGATCGTCATGGCGCTTCGGGGAGCCGCGCCGGGTTCGGGGGAAGCCCGATGACCGGCTCGACGTCTCTGCCGAGACTGCCGACCGTGCTCGCCCCACCGGGCGTGCCGAGCTGGGCGAAGAACTCCGCGTTGGCCCGCGTGTAGACCGACCACTCATCGGGGACGTCGTTCTCGTAGAAGACCGCGTCGACCGGGCAGACCGCCTCGCAGGCGGCGCAGTCGACACACTCCAGCGGATGGATGTACATCATGCGCCGCCCCTCGTAGATGCAGTCGGCGGGGCATTCGTCGACGCACGCCCGGTCGAGGACGTCGACGCACGGTTCAGCGATCACGTAAGCCATTGAGACTCCCATTCGAATGGGGGATCTGCGTGTGTCGTTCAGGCCGGCCGGTGGCCCGTGCGCGCCCGCCGCGCCGTGGCGATCAGCGCGAGCAGCGCGATCGCCGCCAGGGTGCCCCAACCCGGCAGATAACTGCCGGTGGTGTCCTTGAGCAGACCCAGGGCGGGAGGCGCCACGATCACCGCGACCTGGTTCACCGCCATCGCCAGGCCGAGGGCGAAGCCCGTCTTGCACGGCGGCGCGATCTCGGCGGTGTAGGCCACCCAGGGGCCATACCAGCCGAATCCGAAGAACCCGAGCCAGGCGACGAGCGACGCGACGACAGGAGTCGAGTCCAGAGGAACGATCATCAGCAGCACAAGCCCGACGACCACCGCGCCCATGCAGATCAGGACCGGGAAGTACCGCCCGGACCGGGCGCGATCGCTCCAGAGCGCGAGCACGACGCGTCCCGCCACGCCGGCGGCCAGCGCGGCGAACAGGAGCAGCGCCGCCCGCTCGATCGTCATTCCACCCGCTTCGTGCAGGTAGAGCACGGTGAAGATCAGGATTCCGTACTGAACCGAGATCAGGCTGAGTCCGGAGACCATGATGTTCGTCATCGACCTGTCGCGTAGGACGGAAAGGCGTGCCGCCGTCCCGGCCCGCGGTGAGCGCGCCGAGGAGCGGTTGTCGTGTGCCGACCCCGGTGGAGTCCGGTAGAAGACGAGGAACACCGCGGCACCGAGCAGGGCGACGAGCCCGCCGGCCGCCAACGACGAGCGCCAGCCCAGGCCGTTCGCAAAGGAAGGCAGGATCGCCGCCGACAGCGCCCCTCCCAGTGGGAGCCCGGCCTGCCGGATGCCCATCGCGAAACCCCGCTGTGACGTGGCGAACCAGCGGGCGATCGACTTGCTCCCGCCCGGCTGGGCCGTGCTGTACCCGGCTCCGACGACGATGAGGAACAGCAGCAGCGCCAGGTATCCGGGTGCGAGACTCGCGCCCAGAAGAGCCAGGGCCACGATCAGGGTGCCGCCTCCGACGACCAGGCGTTCGCTGTGGCGGTCCAGCAGTTCACCGGCCACGAGGAGTCCGACGACCGGGACCAGTTGGGCCGCGGAGATGAGCAGGCCCACCTGGGCGGTGGTGAGGTGCAGGTCACGCTGGACGAAGGCGCCGATCACGCCGATCCCCTGGACGAGGAAACAGGCGGAGGTCTGGGCGACGGTCGCGACGAGCAAGATCATCCAGCGGTAGCCCCCGGTCGGGCCACTGAGTGTGTCGACGCTCATCCCCGGATCGCCAGCGCCGGCGCCTCGACCGTGGGCTCACCCAGCGGACGCTGCCGCTGAAGGGAGAGGAGGTTGTCCCTGACCGCGTTGAGGCCCATCCGTTCGAAGATCAGTTCATGGTCGAGCTCCGGCGTGGCCCCGTTGGCCCGCAGTTCTTCGATGGCCATACCGAGCAGTTCGATGTTGTCCGACAAGCGCACTTGCCCGCGGCCGTCCACGGCGTATGGCGTGTCCTCCATGCCGACGCGGAGCACGTCGACCTGGCTGTCCGGCTGCGAGGCGTAGGCGGCAAGACGGCGCAGCGCGCACATGCGGGTGCCGCGCCGCGGGCCGACGTCCAGTTCCTTGACGTGCTGGAGGGCATGCTGGGGCATGACCGCCGCCCCGACGGTGACGGTGACGTGCCGCTTCTTCACACCGGGCTCGGCGAGGTCGTACTCGAGGCTCTTCGCGGCGGTGACGACCCGCCGGAATCCCGCGTAGTCCTGCGGAAAGGGCAACCGTGGCGAAAACCCGAAGAGCAATATGACGTTCAGTTGCCCGGAAGCGCCCAGGCGCAACTCCGGATGCTCGATCGCGTATCGCGTCATCGCATGGCTGCGCACCAGCTGCACCCACTCCACCTCATCATCGCCCCACCGGCGATCCAATTCTGGACGAAATCTGCTCGGGTGCCACCATCAAAACGTCACCGCTCGCCACCGTCGCCGAGGGGAAGGCGCTCTATGGGATGGGGTGCCGGTGATTGTCCGGCGTGAATTTCTCCCCGGTCGAGGCACAACCGAGTATCAGGGTCCTGTTGCTTGCTCGCAGATTCGGCATGACCGCCCTTGGTATGTCGTCCACCTGACCATCCTGGCGGCGGATCGGGGATCTCCATATCGGCCCGGCCCGGTCACGGAGGGACCCGGCGACCCCCATTCGTCGCAACAAATAGAAGAATGATGCAAAAGTCAGGATGCATTGTCAATGCGCGTGAAATAAGGGACAATTTGACAATCCATAATTCCTGCGAATAACGGAGGCCACTGCCTTCCCGCAGCGAGCGCAGGCCGGGAAGGACCTTTAAGGGCGTTTCACCCTGGCGGGGAACCCTTTTGCGCGTTCGCTGTGCCCGTGTTCACCAGGGCCGCCGCGTTGCCGGCCGCCCAGCCATACCGGCTGCCCGGAACCGGGTTCGACGACGACCTGCCACAGACTGCAGACGCAGCGTCTGTAGACGACCCATCCCTGGGACGTGCGATGGCGGGATGCCTCGGTCCAGTCATGCGCCTGCTGTCCGACCATGGGACAAGTATGTTGTAATGCCATTGTGCATTTGAACCCTTACGGCAGCCAGGCGGTCGCCCTCGCCGTGGACCTGGCCAACAGGAAGCCCGTCACCGTCGGGGAACTGGTACGCAGGTGCACCGAGGCCGGACTGATCATCGACCAGGCGGTCGAAGTGGAGGATCTCGGCCGGGTGATCGCGCTGCTGCGCGACTGGGAGCGGATCGTGGACGCCGCCGACGAGTGGGCACGCGCCGATCTGGTCAATCGCCGGCTGGCTGCGGCGGCCGCCTACCCCCGGCTCACCGATCACGCGGGCGACGGGTGGCACCTGCACTACCGCGCCGACGAGACGTCCTTCATCGAGATGCTCGACTCACTCATCTTCGTCGGAACGGCGCTGCATCTGGTCGGCCGCGGAATGCACCGGCTGGGCAGGTGCAGGCTGGCCGAGTGTAACCTCATCTACGCCGATACCTCCCGTAGCGGAAGGCAGCGTTACTGTTCACCACGCTGCGCGAACCGTGACGCGGTCCGCAGACACCGCACCATGCTTCGGTCCGGCGCGTGACCTGCTCCTCCGCTGTCCCGCGCCGTTCAGCCGGAACCCCTGCCGGATGCCGACCAGCCCAGGACGGTCCACGCGGCCTGGTGCCCGCCTGCGGCAGGGCAGGACCAGCTCCTGTACAGCCCGGCCCGCCGGTATCTGCGGCGCGACCTCCGCAGGTCGTTTACATCCTGGTATGTCCGCACTCGGGTAGGTTGATCGCGTGCCGTACACGACGATCCGCCTCCCGGACACCGCGGACGGGCTCCGCCGCGCAGTGGAAGCAGGGTTCACCCGCATCCGCGGCGAGTTCCACCTGCCGGACGGCTTCCCCGCCTCCGTACGGGAGGAGGCCGAGCGGGCCGCGGCGGCCGCCGCCGCACCGCGGGAGGACCACACCGGCCTGCCGCTGATCACCATCGACCCGCCCGGCTCGATGGACCTCGACCAGGCGCTGTGCATCGAGCGGCGCGGGACGGGCTACCGCGTGTGGTACGCGATCGCCGACGTCGCGGCGTTCGTCCGGCCCGGCGGGGCGATCGACGCCGAGGCGCGGGTCCGCGCCGAGACCGTCTACATGGCCGACGGACGCGTGCCGCTGCACCCGCCGGTCCTGTCGGAGGGCGCGGCCAGCCTGCTGCCCGGACAGACCCGCCCCGCGGCCCTGTGGCGGCTCGACCTCGGGCCCGACGGGGAGATCGAGGCGGTGGACCTGCGCCGCGCGCTGGTGCGCAGCCGGGAACGGCTCGACTACGAGACGGTCCAGGCCGCCGTGGACACCGGCCGGGCGGAGGGGACGCTCGCGCTGCTGGCCGAGGTGGGGCCGCTGCGGCTGGAACGGGAGCGGGCCAGGGGCGGGCTGTCCCTGCCGACCCCCGAGCAACAGGTGATCCCCGACAGCGACGGCGGCTATCGGGTGGAGTTTCGCACCAATCTCCCCTGCGAGGCGTGGAACGCCCAGATCTCGCTGCTCACCGGCATGGCGGCGGCCCGGATGATGCTGGACGCGGGCGTCGGCGTGCTGCGGGTGCTCCCCGAGGCGGGCCCGCAGGACGTCGGCAAGGTCCGCAGGGTCGCCGCCGCGCTCGGCGTGCCCTGGCCCGACGGCACGTCGTACGCCGAGGTCGTGCACGGGCTCGACCCGAAGATCCCCGGCCATGCCGCCTTCCTGCACGAGTCGACGGTGCTGCTGCGCGGCGCGGCCTACGTCGCGTTCGACGGCACGCCGCCCGGCCACGCGCTGCACGCCGCCATGGGCGCGCCGTACGCGCACGTCACCGCGCCGCTGCGGCGGCTCGTCGACCGGTTCGCCACCGAGGTCTGCCTGGCCGTGGCCGCGGGCCGCCCGGTTCCCGAGCAGGTCGCGGCAGCGCTGCCCGAGCTGCCGGAGCAGATGGCGATGGGCGGCAGGCGGGCCGACGCGGTGGAGCGGGCCTGCGTGGACCTGGTCGAGGCGGCCGTGCTGCGCCCCAGGATCGGCGAGGTCTTCGAGGCGG
Source organism: Microbispora sp. CSR-4 (assembly GCF_008033685.1). NCBI lineage: Bacteria > Bacillati > Actinomycetota > Actinomycetes > Streptosporangiales > Streptosporangiaceae > Microbispora > Microbispora sp. CSR-4. The sequence goes on along the minus strand of NZ_VJVX01000003.1, from coordinate 227,725 downwards.
TCGTCGTCGACGTCACCGACGGGAAGCCGGGCGGGCAGGTGCAGGTCCCCGAGCCCGCCGTCATCGCCCGCTGCGACGGCGACCACCTGCCGCTCGGCGAGCGCGTCCCCGTACGGCTCACGCGCGCGGACCCCGCCACCCGCGAGGTCCGCTTCACAGCGGTGTGAACCGGGCCCGTTTTCGAACCGCGTCAGCTCACCGACGAGTAGGCGACGACACCCCGGCGCATGGCGTCGATGGCCTTGACGGCGTTCTCGGCGACCTTGCTCCCCTTCGGCGCGGCGTCCCTGAGCTGGCCGAGCAGGTCGAGCAACTGCTTGATCCAGCGGACGAAGTCGCCCGCCGCGAGCTCGCAGTCGGTCAGCACGGCGTCGAGGCTGTGGCCCTTGGCCCAGCGGAAGGCCGCCCAGGCGAAGCCCACGTCGGGCTCGCGGACGAACGACAGGCCGTGGTCCTCCTCGATGCCCTCCAGCTCGCCCCACAGCCGCACCATCTCGGTGAGCGCGTCGCGCGCGGCCCCGGCCGGGATCTTGGGGCTGCGGACGTCGTCGGCCTGCCGCGACTCGTACACCAGCGACGACACGCACGCGGCCAGCTCGGCGGGGTCGAGGCGGTTCCACACGCCCGCCCGCAGGCACTCGGCCGTGAGCAGGTCGAGCTCGGTGTAGAGCGAGGCGAGCCTGCGGCCCTGCTCGGTGACGGTCTCGCCCTCCAGGTAGCCGAGCTGGTCGAGCACGCCGCACACCCGGTCGAAGGTGCGGGCGATGACGTGCGAACGCCCCTCGACCCGGCGGCGCAGCCCCTCGGTCTCCCTGAGCAGCTTGTAGTAGCGCTCGGCCCAGCGGGCGTGGTCCTCACGCTCGTCGCAGCCGTGGCAGGGGTGCTGGCGCAGCTCCCGCCGCAGGCGCGTGACCTCCTCGTCCTCCTGGGCGTGGTCGCGCGCCCGCGGCGGCTTGCCGAGGTCGCGGTCGCCCAGCTTCGCGTGCACGGTCGAGACGAGGTTGGCCCGCTCCTTCGGCGAGCGGGGATTGAAGCCCTTCGGGATCCTGATCTTGTCGACCGGCTCGACCGGCACCGGGAAGTCCGCCGCCGACAGGCGCTTGACCTGCTTGCCGATCGTCAGCACGAGCGGCGAGGGGCCGTCGTGTCCCCGGCCGTTGACGCCGGGGTCGAGCACGACCGCGATGCCGGCGCGGCGCCCGCCCGGCACCCGGATGACGTCGCCGGGCCTGAGCACCTCCAGGGACTGCACGGCCTGGGCCCGGCGGGCCGCGCCCCGCTGGCGCGACAGCTCGGCCTCGCGGTCCGACAGCCGCCTGCGCATCGCGGCGTACTCCTCGAAGTCGCCCAGATGACACGTCATGGCCTCGGCGTAGCCCTCGAGGGCCTGCTCCGCCTTGCGGAGCTGGCGGGCCAGCCCGACCACGGCCCGGTCGGCCTGGAACTGGGCGAAGGAGTCCTCCAGCAGGGTCCGCGCCCGCTCCCGGCCGACCTGCCCGACGAGGTTGACCGCCATGTTGTACGACGGCTTGAAGCTGGAGCGCAGCGGATAGGTGCGGGTGCCGGCGAGACCGGCGACCGCGAGCGGGTCCATTCCCGGCTGCCAGACCACGACCGCGTGGCCCTCGATGTCGATGCCGCGCCGCCCGGCCCGGCCGGTGAGCTGGGTGTACTCCCCCGGGGTCAGGTCGGCGTGGGTCTCGCCGTTCCACTTGTCGAGCTTCTCGATCACCACGGACCTGGCCGGCATGTTGATGCCGAGCGCCAGCGTCTCGGTCGCGAAGACCGCCTTCACCAGTCCCTTGGTGAACAGCTCCTCCACGACCTCCTTGAACGCCGGGAGCATGCCCGCGTGGTGGGCGGCCAGCCCGCGCTCCAGGCAGTCGCGCCACTCCAGGTAGCCGAGCACCGCGAGGTCCTCGTCCGGCAGGTGCGCGGTGCGGTCGTCCACGATCTGGCGGATCTCGTGGCTCTCGGCCTCCGTGGTGAGGCGCAGCCCCGAGTAGAGGCACTGCATGACGGCGGCGTCGCAGCCGTTCCTGGAGAAGATGAAGGTGATCGCCGGCAGCAGGCCCTCGGCGTCGAGCTTCTCGATCACGTCCGACCGGCTCGGGGTCGTGCCCCGGCCGGGCCGCGAGTAGCCCCGCCTGCCCCTGGCCTGGGCCAGCCGCATCTCGTCGCGGGAGATCCGCATGAGCGACGGGTTGACCCGCAGCGTGCCGTCGCCTTCGTCGACGAACAGGTCGAACATCTTGTTGCCGACGAGCATGTGCTGCCACAGCGGGACGGGCCGGTGCTCGTCCACGATGACCGTGGTGTCGCCCCGCACCTCGCCCAGCCACTCGCCGAACTCCTCGGCGTTGCTCACCGTGGCCGACAGGGCCACCACCCGCACCGACTCCGGCAGGTGGATGATGACCTCTTCCCAGACCGCCCCGCGGAACCGGTCGGCCAGGTAGTGGACCTCGTCCATGACCACATAGCCGAGGCCGGTGAGGGTGTTCGACCCCGCGTACAGCATGTTGCGCAGGACCTCGGTGGTCATGACCACGATCGGGGCCTCGCCGTTGACGCTGTTGTCGCCGGTCAGCAGGCCGACCTTGCCCGGGCCGTACCGCCTGACCAGGTCGTTGTACTTCTGGTTGGACAACGCCTTGATCGGCGTCGTGTAGAAGCACTTGCGGCCCTGCTCCAGCGCCAGGTGGACGGCGAACTCCCCCACCACCGTCTTGCCCGACCCGGTCGGCGCCGCCACCAGCACGCCGTCCCCCGCCTCCAGCGCCTGGCAGGCGTCGATCTGGAACTCGTCGAGCTCGAAGTCGTAAAGTGCGCGGAACGAGGCGAGAGCGGGTCCGGATCCGGACTGCCTCTCACGGAAGGCGGCATAGCGTTCCGCTGGCGTACTCATACCGTCAACCCTACCGATAACGGGATTCCGGGCGTCCGTGATCAGTGTTCCTTCTCAGCGAACGCGTTCACGCCGAAGCTCACGGAACGAGCACGCGCAGCGCTCCCGGCTCGATCGTGCAGGTCAGCGGGACCGGCCCGGCCCGCTCGCCGTCGGCGTACGCCACGACGTCCCCGTGCGGGGCCTCGATCTCGACCCGCCGGGCGCGTCGCAGGGTCACGGCGGGGTGGGCCGTATGGCCGCCCCGATAGACGCGGGGAAAGGTGCGCAGGAACTCGCCCTTCGGCATCGCCCCGAGCACGAGCACGTCGAGCAGGCCGTCGTCGGGCCGGGCGTCCGGGCACACCCGCATCCCGGCGCCGTACGACCGGGTGTTGGCCACCGCCACGAGCATCGCCTCGCGCTCGACGACCTGCCCGTCGAGGGTGATCCGGAACGGGATCGGGGTGAACGAGCGCAGCTCGCGCGCGAGCGCGACCAGATATTTCGCCATGCCGGGCGGCCACGTCATGGCGTTGGCCCGCTCGTTGACACGGGAGTCGAACCCGCAGGCGAGGACCCCCGCGAACCACTCGCCGGTGCCCAGCCTGGCCGCGTCGATCGTCCGGAGGCCGCCCGCGGTCACGACGTCGGCGGCGGCGAGCGGGTCCTTGCGCGGGATGCCGAGGGCGCCGGCGATGTCGTTGCCGGTCCCGGCGGGCACGATTCCGAGCGGCACTGCCGTCCCGGCGACGGCCTGCACGGCGAGGTGGACCAGTCCGTCGCCGCCGAAGGCGACGAGCGCGGCCGGTGCGGCGGCGACGGCCTCGCGGGCCCGCTCCAGGGCATCCGCCGCCGAGGTCCCGACGATAACCGAGACCGGGCGGCCACCCGCCCGCAACCGCTGTAAAACGGGGTCGAGCAGGCGCAGGGTACGGCCGCCGCGGGCGGCGGGGTTCACCAGGACGGTGATCTCATCGGCCACATGGGGAACCTACCGCCGCCCACCGGACGGCACCAGAGGGATATTCGGTCAGTCCCTCAGATCGACCGAGTCCGCCGTGCCCTCGGAGGCGGACGGCCCGTCGAGCTCCTCCTCGATGGCCCGTGCGTGCGCCGCGTCGGCGGCGTCGCGCTTCTTGTCGTGGAAGTACATGAACGCCTCCGCGATGAAGAACAGCGCGACCATGGGGAGCGCCAGGGCCAGCATGGTGACGGGATCCTGGCTCGGCGTCGCGACGGCCGCGAAGACGAACATCAGGAAGACGACCATGCGGGTGTGCTTGGACACCGTCTTGAACCGGAGCACCCCGATGACGTTGAGGAACACGAGCAGCAACGGCAACAGGAAGGAGGCGCCGAAGATGATCAGCATCGCGAGCGCGAAGCTGAGGTACTCGTTGATGCTCACCAGCGTCAGCGTGCCCTCGGGGGCGAAGCTCAGCAGCAGCGACAGGCCCTTGTCCATCGTGACGTAGGCCAGGGCCGAGCCGGCGGTGAACAGCGGGACGGACAGCCCGAGGAACGCCATGGTGTAGCGGCGCTCGTTCTGGTAGAGGCCGGGGGTCACGAACGCCCAGATCTGGTAGATCCAGAACACCGCCGAGACCACCACACCGAAGATGATGGCGACCTTGAGGTTGACGAAGAACGAGTCGAAGACCCCGTTGACCACCAGCGTGCACTTGTCGCCGTTGAGCTGGTGGGCCTGCGGCAGCCGGCAGTAGGGCTGCTTGAGGAAGTTCCAGATGGGCTCGAAGTAGATGAACCCGACGGCGGTCCCGACGGCCACCGCCAGAATGGCCTTGATCAGCCGGTTGCGCAGCTCGCGGATGTGCTCCATGAGCGTCATCCGCCCGTCGTCCGCCGTGGCGGGAGTCGAGCGTTTCAACAGGGCCATCTAGCTCGTCCTGAGATCGGTGGGGATGCGGCGCCTAGTTGGAGCGCTGCTCGTTCTGCGAGCTCACGGGCTGCTGACTCTCACGCAGCCTCCGGTTCTCCTCCTCCAGGAGGCGCAGCCGCTCCTCGATGGACGGGGTGCCGGGCGGGATCTGCGCCGCCTGCGGAGCGACCGGCTCGGCCTGCGCCTGCACCGTCTGCCGCGCCTCGTCCTCGTCGCTCATCTTGCTGGTTTCCTTCTTGAACATGCGCAGCGACTGCCCCAGGGCCTTCGCGGTGTCCGGGAGCTTCTTGGCGCCGAAGAGAAGGATCAGAACCAGGAGGATCAGGATCCATTCCATGGGTCCGAGGTTGGGCATGTCGTGTCCTTACCGCGAGGGCCGTGTACTACCTCCCGATCGTACGCGCCCCGCACGCCAAAGTTCACCTGTCCACGAGCCTCAAAATCACATCAATCGCGGGCAAAGCCCGCTATTCGGGCATTCCAAGTCGGCCCCTGGCCCGGCGGACCTCGGTCTGCAGGTCCCGCGCCGCGGCGAGCACCCGGACGGCCGGCCACGCGAGGACGGCGAGCCCCGCCACGGTCACCGCCGCCAGGGCGAAGAGCACGGCCATGTCACCCGCCCCGGTCACACGGTCTCGTAGTTGGCCAGCGCCTGCTTGGCGGTGGCCGTGACCCGCTCGGCGAGGGACGCCGGCGACAGCACCCGGCCGCTGTCGCCCAGCCGGAGCGCGAGCCGTACGAGCCAGGACTGGTCGCGGGCCCGCAGGGAGACGCGCAGGCGGCCCTCCCCGAGCTCGGCGACCTCCTCGCAGGGGTAGTACTCCGCCACCCAGCGGCCCGCCGGGGTCAGCTCCAGCTCCACCAGCTCGTCGCCGTCCGACGGCCGGAACACGCCCTGGGTGACGTCCATCGGCTCGGCCTCGGCCGGCGGATCGGCCGGCACGTCGAGGACCTCGACCTCGACGATCCGGTCGAGGCGGAACATGCGCATCGCCTCGGCGCGGTAGCACCAGCCCTCCAGGTAGTGCCGCCCGTCCACGAGCACGACCCGCAGCGGGTCGACCTCCCTGGGGGTGATCTCGTCGCGCCCCGGCACGTAGTAGCGCAGCGACAGCCTGCGGCCCCGGCGCGCGGCGTCGGTGATGACGGCGTGGGCGTCCGGCGCCGCGCCGATCTCCACCTGGACCTGGCTGCTCACCGTGGCCGCGCCCTCGCCCGCCGCCTGCTCCAGCTTGGCGATGACCCGGCCGAGCACGTCGCGACCCTGGAACTCGGGCAGCTCGTCGAGCATGCGCAGCGCGACGAGCAGCGCGCTCGCCTCGTCGAGGCCGAGCTTGAGCGGCCGGGCGATCGCCTCGGCGTTGTCGATGAGGATCTCGCCGCCGTCCCACGAGACGTCGATCAGGTCGCCGGGCGTGTGGCCGGGCAGGCCGCACATCCAGACGAGCTGGAGGTCGTCGATGAGCTGCTTTTCCGACAGGCCGAACAGCCGCGCCACCTCGGGCACCTGCGCGCCCGGGTGCGACATGAGGTACGGCACGAGCGCGAGCAGCCGCGGCAGCCGGTCAGAGCTCACTGCAACGCCCCCTTCAGACGGCGGATCACGGCGTCGCGCGCGTCCGGCGGGTCGAGCACGACGGCGTCCGGGCCGAGGCTGGCCAGCCACCCGGCGAGCCGTTCCGCGTCGGCGAAGGTCACCTCGGCCTCGTCCCACTCGTCCGGCCCGGGACGCACCGCCTGGGCGGCGTGCCGCAGGCCGAGGCAGGTGCCCTTGCGCACGCGCACCAGGGCGACCCGCTCGTTCGGCAGCTCCTGGAAGCCCACCATGGCCCGCAGGTCCAGCCCCTCGGGCACGGTGAACGCCCCCGGCCGCCCGAGCGTGGACACGGCCCCGGCGATCCGGCTGAGCCGGAAGACCCGGGCGGCGCCGCGGTCGCGGTCGTGCCCGACCAGATACCACCGGCCGCGCCTGCTGACGACCCCCCACGGCTCGACCGTGCGCCGCAGCACCGACTCGCTGCCGGCCGACCGGTAGTCGAAGGCGACCGCGCGCCGGTCGCGTACGGCCTCCCACAGCGCGGGGAACGTGGGGTCGCGGGTGTCCACCCGCAGCTCCAGCGGGCTCTCCGCGAGGTCGGCGTGCACGCCGCCCGCGGTCAGCTTCAGCAGCGCCCCGCTGGCCGCCTCGGCGAGGCTGGCCCGCTGCCACACCTGCGCGGCCAGGCCGATGACGGCGGCCTCGTCGGGCTCCAGCGTGATCTCGGGCAGCTCGTACGCCTCGCGCACGATCCGGTAGCCGGGGTCGTCCTCCCAGGGGTCCTTGTGGACCTCGATGGGGATGCCGATCTCGCGCAGCTCGTTCTTGTCGCGCTCGAACATGCGCTGGAAGGCCTCGTCGTTGTCCGGGTCATAACCGGGGACGGCCTGCCGGATCTGCTCCGCGCTCAGCGGCCGCCGCGTCGCGAGCAGGCAGATAACCAGATTGAGCAGCCGCTCGGTCTTCCGCCGCGACATCGGGCCTCCCTTCCGATGGAGAACGCTACCCTTTTCGGCGTGATCAGATGGCGCAAGGGCGAAGTGGTGCGGGTCCGGCGCGAGTGGCCGGGGGCGGTGGAGCTCGACGTCGCCGTCGCCGAGGGCGAGTGCCGGGCGCTCGCCTATCCCCCGCTGGTGGGACGCCCTGAGGTGGGCGACACCGTGCTGCTCAACACGACCGCCCTCGCCATGGGTCTCGGTACGGGAGGGTACGCCATGGTGGTGGCCGTCCCGGACCGTTTGCCGCAAGATCCTTCGGGCCCGGGCCACCTGGTGAAGGCACGCTACACGCCGTTGCAGGCCACGGTGCTCGGCGCGGACGAGCAGGGGTCCCCGCACCACGAGGCGCTGCGGGAGGCCGACTCGGTCGACGGCATGCCCGTGGTCGTCGCCGACCTGCACTCCGCCCTGCCCGCGATCCTGTGCGGCCTCTACGCGGACGCCCCCGGGATCAGGGTGGCGTACGTGATGCAGGACGGCGGGGCGCTGCCTGCCTGGTTCTCGATGTCGTGCGCGACGCTGCGCGAGCGTGACTGGCTGTGCGGGGTGGTGACGACCGGCCAGTCCTTCGGCGGCGACGTGGAGGCGGTCACCCTGCACACCGGCCTGCTGGCCGCCCGCCACGTGCTCGGGGCCGACGTCGCCGTAGTCGCCCAGGGGCCGGGCAACCTCGGCACCGGCACCCGCTGGGGATTTTCCGGCGTCGCCGCGGGCGAGGCGGTCAACGCCGCCGCCGTGCTGGCCGGGCGGCCCGTGGCCGCGCTGCGGGTCAGCGAGGGAGACCGCCGCGAGCGGCACGTCGGGGTGTCGCACCACTCCCTCACGGCGTACGGCCGGGTCGCGCTGGCCCCGGCCCAGGTGGTCGTGCCGGATCTGCCCGGCGAGTTCGGGGCGGCGGTGCGCGAGCAGGCCGCGGCCCTGGCCCCCCGCCACGAGATCGTGACCGTGCCGGTGGACGGCCTGCGCGAGGCGCTCAAGGCGTCCCCGGTGCGGCTGTCCACCATGGGCCGCGGCCTGGAGGAGGACCTGGCCTACTTCGTGACCTCCGCCGCCGCCGGGAGGCACGCGGCGTCGCTGCTGTCGTAGAAGTCCTTGAACGTGAACGCCTCCGGGCCCGGCCCCTGAGCCCGGAGCAGCTCCAGGCGCGCGATGGCCTCGTCGAGCGGCGGCCGGTGGCCCTCGGGCACCCACCACATCACCGTGTATGGCTCGGCCATCCGGAGGAACCACTGCCGGCGGCGCCGCATCACCTCCAGGTGGGCACTGCGATAGACGAAGTTCCACAACGTCTCGCGGGACTCCCAGACCGAGACGTTCACGACCAGCATCGGCCCGTAGTCGTGCTGGATCAGGTCGGTGGGCTCGTCGCCCTCCTTCATGCGCCAGACGAAGCCGGGCGCGTCGTCCGACACCTCGTAGATCGGCGCCAGGGCGGCGAGGAAGCTCGCCAGTGCGGGTGAGTCGAGGGGTTCCCTGAGATGGGCGACGTTGAGCTGGGCGAGATGCATGCCGCGATTCTATGTCAATCTACGTTGTTTTTAGAAGGCCCGAAGACCACGCAGCACTCCTCCGGTCTCGGGTCGAGCGCCGCGACGACCCCGGTCTCGCCCAGACCGGCCAGCATCCCCTCGCAGAGCGCGAGGTTCATCGAGCACACGAGCAGCGGATGAGTGTCGGCCAGCACATGGAAGGGGCAGTTGCGCAGCCGCACCCGCCCGTCCTCCTCGTACGGCTCGTAGCCGCGCGCACGCAGCATCTCGACGAGGTCGCCGCCCGCCTCACCGGCGGCCAGCCGCTCCCCGGTCCGGCGGGCGGCCTCCTCGGCCTTCTCCTCGCCGCCCAGCAGGTCGACGGTCTCCGCCAGCACGAGCGCGAGCGTGCGATAGTCGCGGGGCGGCAGGCTCACGGTCCGCTCCTCGCGCACCCGCCGGTAGACCTTCGCGGGGCGTCCGCCGCCGGGGCCGGCCTTGCCGCTGAGCCGCCGGAAGCCCGCCTCGAGCAACCCCGCGTCGACCAGTTTGTCCAGATGGTGGGCCGCCAGCGTGCGCTGGACTCCGGTCGCCTCGGCCGCCTCGTTTCGGCCCACGTCACGCCCCTGCTCGGCCACGAACCGATACAGCGCCCGCCGTACGGGATCGCCGAGCACGCTCATCGACTCCAGGTCGTCGCTCGTCACAGGCGGAGTCTACGGCGAGCCGTTGACGCGGCCGTACGGCGCTGCTTTCATTAGGAAACCTTCCTAACTAGACCCCCTCACGGAGGGCTCACCCCCGCCCGCGCCCCTTCCCGCCACGTCGCACGGCCGCGGGCGGAGAACGGAGCGACGCACGTGAAAGACCCGCTGATCAGGCGCACTCCCCGGCTCACTCCCCGGCGCGCGGCTGTGCTGCTCGCGGCCGCAGCGGCCGTGCTCCCCGCGAACGCGGCGGCGGCCGCGACCGGCGGCGGTCCGGCCGCCGCCCGGGAGAACGTGAAGGTGGCGGTCAAGGCGGCGCCGGTCGACCTCACCGACCCGAAGAAGAAGGAGATCGCGATGGAGCTCGTCTCCAGCGCGGAGAACTCCACCCTCGACTGGAAGGCCCAGTACAAGTACATCGAGGACATCGACGACGGGCGTGGCTACACCGCCGGCATCATCGGCTTCTGCTCGGGCACCGGCGACATGCTCGACCTGGTCGAGCTCTACACCGCGCGCAAGCCCGGTAACGTGCTGGCGAAGTATCTGCCCGCACTGCGGAAGGTGAACGGCACCGACTCGCACCGGGGGCTGGACCCGGACTTCCCCAGGGACTGGCGCGCCGCCGCCGCCGACCCCGCGTTCCAGCAGGCGCAGAACGACGAGCGCGACCGGGTCTACTTCAACCCCGCCGTAACCCAGGCCAAGGCCGACGGCCTGCGCGCGCTCGGGCAGTTCGCCTACTACGACGCCATGGTGATGCACGGCCCCGGCTCCGATCCGGTCAGCTTCGGCGGCATCCGCAAGACGGCCATGAAGAAGGCCAGGACCCCGGCGCAGGGCGGCGACGAGGTCGCCTACCTCAACGCGTTCCTCGACGCCCGCAAGGCCGCGATGAAGACCGAGGAGGCGCACAGCGACACCAGCCGGGTCGACACCGCCCAGCGGGTGTTCCTCAAGAACGGCAACCTCGACCTCGACCCGCCGCTGCGCTGGAAGGTCTACGGCGACGGCTACCAGATCCTGAGCTGACCCCCGTACGCCGAGGGCCCCTCCCACCGCCCGGGTGGAAGGGGCCCCTGCCGTACGGGTGACCGTCAGGCCGCGCCGAGAACGTCCACGACGAAGACGAGCGTGTCGGTGCCCTTGATGCCGCCCTGCGCGTTGCCCTCCTTGCCGTAGCCGAGGTCCGGCGGGATCGTCAGCAGGACGCGGCTGCCGACCGGGACGCCGGTCAGGCCCTGCGCCCAGCCCTTGACGACCTGGTTGAGGGCGAACGTCGCGGGCTGGCCCCGCTCCCAGCTGGAGTCGAACTGCTTGTCGGTGCCCCAGATCTTGCCGACGTAGTGGGCGAGGACCGTCTGATCGGCCTTCACCTCCGGGCCGCCGCCCTTGATGACGGTCTTGACGACCAGCTTCTTGGGCGCCTTCTCGGTGGTCTTGGTGGTCAGCGTCGGCGCCTTGTCGCCACCGGGGTTCTCCAGCTTCACCCCGTCGACGCCGGGGTCGACGGCGGCGCCCTGGACCGACTTCAGCGCGGCCGACACCACGTCGATGACGAGCACCTGCGACGTCGTGTCGAAGTCCTGGCCCTGCTGCTTGGCCTGCTCGACCTGCTCCGGGCTCAGGTTGTCCTTGGCGACGACGGCCATGACCCGGCCGCCCGGCTTGGCGCCGACCAGCGCCTCGTGCAGCGCCTTGGGCAGCTGCGGGCTGACCGACACGAACTCCGCCCTGCCCTGGTCGTAGTCGGACCCGGCCGCCTTGTTCTCCTTGCCGTCCCAGTTGTAGACGGTGACGTTGGCGGTGAGGACGTCGCCGTCCTTGGCCGGGGTGCCCTGGCCCTCGATGACCTTGACGGAGGCGGAGGTGAGCGAGGGCTTGCCCGCCGGGAAGGTCAGGGTGGGCTTCTTGCCGGCCTCTCCCGTCACCTTGATGGCCGAGGCGGCGGCCTGGCCACTGGAGGTGGGGCTCGCACTGGACGCGCTCTTCTGCGCGGTGCCGCAGGCGGCGGCGAGCAAAAGGGGCAGGGCGGCGACGAGTGCCGTACGACGGCGCATATGGGATTCCTCAAACAGACAGCGGGTCCGGGCCAGGCTACCCGAACCCGCCGTCAGAGCGGTGTAAGAGATCACATGCCAGCGATGAGCTTCTCGACTCGCTCGTCCACGCTGCGGAACGGATCCTTGCACAGCACCGTCCGCTGGGCCTGGTCGTTGAGCTTCAGGTGGACCCAGTCGACGGTGAAGTCGCGCCGCTTCTCCTGGGCCTTGCGGATGAACTCTCCGCGCAGCTTGGCCCGTGTGGTCTGCGGCGGAACCGACTTGGCCTCGAAGATGCGGACGTCGTCGGCCACCCTCTCGACCGCCCCGCGCTTCTGCAGGAGATAGAACAGCCCGCGCTTGCGGTGGACGTCGTGATAGGCGAGATCCAGTTGCGCGACACGCGGCGACGACAGCGGAAGGTCGTACTTCTGTCTGTAACGTTCAATCATCTGATATTTGGTGACCCAGTCGATCTCGCGCGAGACGAGGTCGAGGTCGCCCGTGTCGACCGCCCGGAGCGTGCGCTCCCACAGCTCCAGCACCCGCTTGGCGATGGCGTCCCCACCACGCCTGTCGACGAAGTCCTGCGCCTTGGTCAGGTATTCCTGCTGGATCTCCAGCGACGACGCCTCACGGCCGTTGGCCAGGCGCACCCTGCGCCTGCCCGTCATGTCGTGGGACACCTCCCGGATCGCCCTGATCGGGTTCTCCAGGGACAGGTCGCGCATCACCACACCGGCCTCGATCATGCGCAGCACCAGGTCGGTGGCGCCGACCTTGAGCAGCATCGTGGTCTCGCTCATGTTCGAGTCGCCCACGATGACGTGCAGCCGGCGGAACCGCTCGGCGTCCGCGTGCGGCTCGTCACGGGTGTTGATGATCGGCCGGGACCGGGTGGTCGCCGAGGAGACGCCCTCCCAGATGTGCTCGGCCCGCTGGGACACGCAGTAGACGGCTCCGCGCGGCGTCTGCAGCACCTTGCCCGCACCGCAGATGATCTGCCGCGTCACCAGATAAGGGATCAGGACGTCGGCCAGCCGCCCGAACTCCCCGTGCCGGCCCACGAGGTAGTTCTCGTGGCAGCCGTATGAGTTGCCGGCCGAGTCGGTGTTGTTCTTGAACAGGTAGATGTCGCCCGCGATGCCTTCCTCGCGGAGCCGCTTCTCGGCGTCCACGAGGAGGCCCTCCAGGATCCGCTCCCCCGCCTTGTCGTGCGTGACCAGCTCCACGACGTTGTCGCATTCAGGGGTGGCGTACTCGGGATGGCTGCCCACGTCCAGGTAGAGACGTGCGCCGTTGCGCAGGAATACGTTGCTCGATCGGCCCCAGGACACCACTCGCCGGAACAGGTACCGCGCCACCTCGTCCGGCGACAGCCTCCGCTGCCCGCGGAACGTGCAGGTGACGCCGTACTCGTTCTCCAGCCCGAATATGCGTCGATCCATCACCTCACACTATTCCCATAAACCGGCGGCCGAACAGTGATCAGGCGGGGGAATGCCGAGAAGAAGGACTCAGGCGGCGTAGATCTCCGTCACCTTGACGATCTGCCCGCCCTTGACGGTGATGAGCGCCCGCAGGTCGCCCTTGTCGGCCCGCAGCACCAGCTTGTCCCGGGAGCAGCGCTCGGTGCCCAGGTAGTCGCCGTCGATGGTCTGGTCCTTGCCGTCGCAGCCGACAGCGCTGAGGAAGACGACGCCGGCGGCGATCGGCGCGGCGAAGGCCGTCACGTCGCCCTCCGGCGGTCCCTCGAAGTGGCCGGTCGTGCTGCCGCCGTACTCCTTCACGAACTTGATGGGGCGATACTCCGCCACGTTCTCGTCGTGCATGGCCACGAGCTGACCGCGTACGACACCGTCGCTGCTGGGGCTGAGCCCCTTGGTGAAGTCGTGATCGGGATCCGACTGGATGGTCCCGCCGAAGGGGGCCGGCGTCTTGTCCGTGATCGGCGGCCCGGCCTTGACCGGCTTGCGCGTCGGCGCGGTCGTCGCCGGGTCGGTGGGCGTGTCGTCCGCCGGGGCCTCGGAGGCGGCCGGGTCGGCGGACGGTTCCGCGGGCGACGCCGGGGCCGTCACCGTCACGGTGGCGGTCACGGTGGGCGAGGCCGAGGTGCCGGAGGCCGAGGAGCACGCGGTCAGCGACAGGAGGGTGACGGCGACGGCCGGAACGGCTCCTCGCCGAAAGAGATCAAAAGTCGTCATAACGGCACGAGACTAGCGAAGTCAAGGTTCGGCCGAGCCGAAACGCCCGACCCGGCGCACCCGGGACACCCGCCCTCGGGTGCCCGGCCCAGAGCGACCGAGCCTCCTCGGCGAGCCGGAGGCCGGGACCGGCGTGCCCAGGCCGAACTGTCCGGCCCGAGCACCCGAACCGGCACGCCTGAGCTGAAGTGCCCGGCCCCCACCGCCCGACCCGAAGTGGCTGAACCGGGGTGCCCGAACTGGAGTGCCCGAACTGGAGTGCCCGAGTGGTCCCATGACACGGCGGCGCCGCGCCCCCAGGGCGCGGCGCCGCGGCCGTACGGACGGAAGGTGGGGACTACTCGCCGGAGCCCGTGTCGATGTCGCCCTCGGGGGCGATCGGCGGGGCGGTGTCGGGAGCCTGCTCGCCCTGTGCCTGCTCGCCGCCGCCCTGCTCCGCCTGGTCCTCGGCGGCGGGCTGCGCGCTCTCCTGGCTCTCCTTGGCGGCCTCCAGGAGCTTCTCCAGGCGGGGCCCGGTCAGGCGCAGGAACTTGCGGTGCTCCCTGCTCCGGTCGAGGACGGCGACCTCGATCTGGGTCGCAGGGGGACGTTCGCCGCCCGGCTCGGTCAGGGCGGCCAGCGCGGCGTCGAGGGCCTGCGGCAGCGGCAGCCCCTCGCTGTAGCGCTCCTTCAGGCGGCCTCCGACGGAGTCGGCCTGGCCGCCGATCACGGCCATGCCCTGCTCGTCGAAGACGGAGCCGTCGAAGGTGATCCGGTAGATCTGGTCGTCTTCGGGCGCCTCGCCGACCTCCGCGACGACGATCTCCACCTCGAACGACTTGATCGACTCGGTGAAGATCATGCCGAGCTGCTGGGCGTACAGGTTCGCGAGGCCGCGGCCGGTGACGTCGGTGCGGTTGAACGTGTAGCCGTTGATGTCCGCGTAGCGGATGCCCGCCAGGCGGAGCGACTCGAACTCGTTGTAGCGCCCCACCGCGGCGAAGCCGATGCGGTCGTAGATCTCACTGATCTTGTGCAGGGCCTTGGACGGGTTGGGCGCCACGAACAGGATGCCGTCGGCGTACTGCATCACGACCACGCTGCGACCGCGAGCGATGCCCTTGCGGGCATACTCCGCCCTGTCCCGCATGATCTGCTCGGGCGAGGCATATCCTCCGAAGGGGATGGACACCGGGGGTGATCCTCTCTTGGGTTAGCGCAGCGGCGCGATCGGGCCTTCGGGGGCGGTCATCCGCCTCTCCAGCATGGACTCCACGAACTCGGCGACCTCGTCGTCCGGGAGACGGCGGAAGCCGTCCGCGGTGATGACGGCCACGACCGGCCAGATCTTCCGCATCACGTCGGGGCCGCCGGTCGCCGAGTCGTCGTCGGCGGCGTCATACAGGGCGTGCAGGCAGGCCAGGACCGTGTCCTGCGGGCTGGCGTTCTCCCGGTAGAGCTTCTTGAGCGACCCCCGGGCGAAGATCGAACCCGAGCCGATCGAGTGGAACTCCTTCTGCTCGTACGGCCCGCCGCCCACGTCGTAGCTGAAGATCCGCCCGGCGTCGCGGGCGGGGTCGTACGCCGCGAAGAGCGGCACGACCACGAGGCCCTGCATGGCCATGGGCAGGTTCCCGCGGATCATGGTGGCCAGGCGGTGCGCCTTGCCCTCGGTCGACAACGAGCGGCCTTCGGTCTTCTCGTAGTGCTCCAGCTCGACGCGGTAGAGCCTGGCCAGCTCCAGGCCGGTGCTGGCGGTGCCCGCGATGCCCATGCAGGAGTAGTCGTCTGTGCGGAACACCTTCTCGATGTCCCGCTGCGAGATGATGTTCCCGGAGGTCGCACGCCTGTCGCCCGCCATCACCACGCCGCCGGCGCAGGTCGCCGCGACGATGGTGGTCGCGTGCGGGATCTCGTCGCCCACCGGCGCCGCCAGCGACTCGTTGCGGGCGGGCAGCAGGTTCGGCGCGTGCACGCCTAGGAACTCCGAGAACGACGACGATCCCGTATATGTGAAGAGGCTGTTCATCCAGGCTGGCTGAGATGCCACGCGACTCCCTCCAAGCGTGCGTTGTTACGCCCGACCATACTCAGGTCTCAGCATTGGTTGCACTCTTCCCGATCAGCTCAGCGCGAACCAGACATCCCACAAGAGGCCGGGCGCGCGTCCCTTACTCGTTCACCAAACCGTTTCTTTACGTGTTGGTAATCGCGTGCGAGGGTCGATTTGTCCGTACATCAGGACTTACGGGGAGGTCGATCATGAGACCTGCACTCGCGGTGGCGGCGGTGGCCCTGCTGACCCTGGGCGCCTGCGGCACCGGCTCCGGCGATGACGGCGGCTCCGCGGGCGAGGGCGTCACCCTGACCATCACCTCCAACTCGATCTCCGGCGGCAAGAACGCCGAGACCGCCGACTGGACGGCCGAGTGGGTCATCCCCCGGTTCGAGGCCGCGCAGAAGGCCAAGGGCCGCGACGTCCGTGTGGTGTTCCAGCCGAGCGGCGTGGACGACGAGCAGTACAAGACCAAGATCGCCCTCGACCTCAAGTCGCGGGCGGGCGCCGACGTCATCGACCTCGACGGCATCTGGGTGGGCGAGTTCGCCCAGGCCGGGTACATCAAGCCGCTCGCCGAGGTCGCCGGTCCCGAGGCGGACTCCTGGGAGGGCTGGAGCCGCATCCCGCAGGCCGTGCAGGGCCTCGGCACGTTCGAGGGCAAGAGGTACGGCCTGCCGCAGGGCACCGACGGGCGGGTGCTGTTCTACAACAAGGCCCTGTTCCGGAAGGCCGGCCTGCCCGACCCCTGGCGGCCGCGGAGCTGGCAGGAGATCCTCGACGCCGGCGCGGCGCTCAAGAAGGCAGGCGTCCCCGTCCCGATCCAGATCAACGCGGGCACCGCCATGGGCGAGGCGACGACCATGCAGGGCGCGCTGCCGCTGCTGGCGGGCGCGGGGGCGGAGATCTACGCCGACGGCAAGTGGACCGGCGCCTCCCGGGCGCTCAAGGACGTGCTCGGCTTCTACCGGCGGGTCTACTCCGGCGGCCTCGGCGACCCCAGGCTGCAGCAGGAGGCGCGCGGGCGGGACAAGTCGTTCGCCCAGTTCGCCGAGGGCAGGATCGCGATCCTGGCGGAGGGCGACTACTTCTGGCGGTCGGTCATCGAGCCCAAGGCCGGGGTCGCCCCGATGAAGGACCGCGACTCGGTCGTCGGCTACGCCCTGATCCCCGCCCAGCGTCCCGGCGCCGGCATCCGGGGCCAGGACTTCGTCAGCATGTCGGGCGGCGCCGTACGGGTGCTCAACCCCAACGCGAAGAACCCGAAGCTGGCCTGGGAACTGCTGTCGTTCATGCACTCGGCCGAGGCCACCACGTCGCAGCTCGCCGGGGCCGCCCGGATCACGTCGCGCACGGACGTGAACGACGCGGTGCTGGGGGCCGACCCGATGCTGAAGTTCGTCTCCGACGAGGTGCTGCCCCTCACGGCGTACCGGCCGCCGCTGGCCGTCTACCCGCAGGTGTCGGTCGCCCTGCAGGAGGCCACGGCCGCGGTCGTGTCGGGCACGAGCGTGGACGAGGCGGCCGCCGCCTACCAGCGCAAGGTCGAGTCCCTCGTCGGCGGCCCCGCCAATGTCGCGAGCTGAGCCCGGCACGCCGGGCCGCCGGCCCGGACCGGGGAGACGCGCGGGAACGAGGCGGCCAAGCGGCGGCGAGGGGGTGACATGGCGCGCCTCCGGCACGACCTGGCGGAAGTGAGCGCCCCGATGGTGAGCGGGAAGCACAGCCTGGGGTTCGTGGTGCCGGCGCTGGTGCTGATCGGGGTGTTCCTGGTCTTCCCCGCGCTGTGGACCGTCTATCTGGGCCTCACCGACTATCGGCTCACGGGCCTGGCGGCGGCCGATCCGCAGGTGGTGGGGGCGGCCAACTACGCCGAGGCGCTGGGCGACGAGCGGTTCCGCACGTCGCTGTGGCTCACCGTGCAGTTCGTGCTCGGCTCGGCCGTGCTCGGGCAGGCGGTGCTCGGGTTCGCGATCGCGTGGGTGCTGCGCGACCGGCGCGGGCCGCTGAAGAGCGTCACCGAGGGGCTGGTGCTGCTGGCGTGGATCCTGCCGTCGTCGGTCGTCGCGTTCCTGTGGATCGCGCTGCTCGACCGCGACGGCGGCACGCTGAACGCGATCCTGCGCACGCCCGGCTTCGCCTGGCTGCTCGACCACCCCATGATGTCGATCATCGTGTTCAACGTCTGGCGCGGCACGGCGTTCTCGATGATGCTGTACGGCGCCGCCCTGGAGAACGTGCCGCCGTCGCGCCTGGAGACCGCCAGGCTCGCGGGGGCCTCGACGCTCCAGCAGCTCAGGGACGTGGTCTTCCCGCACATCAAGGGCCATGTGCTGACGAACCTGCTGCTGATCACACTGTGGACGTTCAACGACTTCACGGCCTTCCAGCTCACCGCCGGAGGCCCCGAGGGGCGGTCGGAGATCCTGCCCGTCTACATCTACAACGTCGCGATGAGCGGCGGCAGGCTCGGCTTCGGCGCGGCGGTGTCCTTCCTGGTCCTCGTGGTCAACCTGGTGCTGGCGTTCGCCTACCTGCGCCTGCTGCGGTCCCGGGGGGAGGTGCGGCCGTCGTGACGCCGGTGCGCCACGCGCTGGGGACCATCGGGCGGGCCGTGTTCCTCGCCCTGGTGCTGGGCTTCTTCGCGCTGCCGCTGCTGTGGCTCGCATCGGCGCCGTTCGACGCACACCCGACGATCACGACATCGGTGCCGGAGTTCACGCTGGCGAACTTCCGGGCACTGCTGGACAACCCGTACGCGCTGGGCTCGCTGCGCAACTCGCTGATCCAGGCGTGCGGCAGCGCGGCCCTGGTCGTGACGCTGGCCGCGCTGGCGGCGTACGCGCTGTCGCGGGCGCGGGTGCCCGGCCGCGACGCGCTGCTCTACGTGCTGCTGCTCCTGTCGTCGGTGGTGACCGGGACGGCGGCGATGGTGCCGCTGTTCGAGCTGGCGACCCGGCTGAACCTGATCGACACCCACCTCGGCGTCGTGCTCACGCTGTCGGGCGGCCTGCTGCCCGCCGCGATCTTCATCCTGAAGGACTTCATGGACGCCACGCCCACGTCGTACGAGGAGTCGGCGCGGGTGTTCGGCGCGTCGGCGGGGCAGGTGCTGCGGCACGTCGTGATCCCGCTGGTGCGGCCCGGCCTCGCGACGATCACGGTCTGGACGGTCGCCAACGTCTGGGGCAGCTTCCTGCAGCCGTTCATCCTGCTGCGCGACCCGGACAAGGCCCCCGGCGCGGTCATCCTCTACACGCTCTACACCGAGGGCGGAGCGCCGCGCCTCGACGTGATCTCGGCGTTCTCGCTGCTCTACTCGCTGCCGGTGGTGGTGATGTACGTGTTCGTCAGCCGGAGGTACGGCTTCCGCTTCCACGGAGGGATCAAGCGTTGATCGCGTTGCGCGGCCTGACCAAGGAGTTTCCCGGCGGGGTGCGGGCGATCGACGCGCTCGACCTGGAGATCGGCGACGGCGAGTTCTTCGCGCTGCTCGGCCCGTCGGGCTGCGGCAAGACGACGCTGCTGCGGACGATCGCCGGCCTCGAGACCCCCACCTCGGGGCGGATCGAGATCGGCGGCGTCGACGTGACGGGGTCGCCGCCCGGACGGCGGGACGTCGCGATGGTCTTCCAGGACTACGCGCTGTTCCCGCACATGGACGTGACCGCCAACATCGCCTATCCGCTGCGGATCAACAAGGTCCCGCGAGCCGAGCGCGTGGCGAAGGCGGCCGAGACGGCGTCCCGGCTCAGCCTGTCGGAACTGCTGGACCGCAGGCCCGCCCAGTTGTCCGGCGGCCAGCAGCAGCGGGTGGCGCTCGCCCGCGCGGTCGCCTGCCGTCCGAAGGCGTTCCTGTTCGACGAGCCGCTGTCGAACCTGGACGCGCGGCTGCGCCTGGAGGCCCGCACGTTCCTCAAGCGCCTGCAACGCGAGCTGGGGGTGACCACGGTCTTCGTCACGCACGACCAGAGCGAGGCGCTCGCGCTGGCCGACCGCATCGCCGTCATGTCGGCCGGGCGGATCAGCCAGCTCGGCACGCCGTCCGAGGTGTTCCGGCGGCCGGCCACCACGTTCGTGGCCTCCTTCATCGGGTCCACGCCGATGAACCTGCTGCCCGGCGTCGCGGAGGACGGCGTGCTGCGGGTGGGCGAGGCCGAGCTCCCCCTGCCGGACGGTGTCCCCGACGGCGAGATCCTGTACGGCCTGCGGCCCGAATACGCCGAACTGACCACCCGGGAGCCCGGGGAGAAGGGGGCGTTCCGGGGGAAGGTGGCGGTGGTGGAGAACCTCGGCACGGCCCATCTCGTCACGCTGGAGTGCACCGGCCATCTGCTGCAGGTGGTGGTCCCCGAGGGCGCCGAACCCCCGCCGGGGGCGGCCGCCTGGGCGGTGCCCCGCCCCGGCCGGGCGCTGCTCTACCGCGACGACGCCCTGGTGGGTGACGCGTGACGACCAGGGCCGCGATCAACGGGACGTGGACGCTGGACGACCGGCTGGCCGGGCCGGTGGCTGAGGTGCCGGTCGAGGTGCGGCCCGGCACGGCCGCCCTCACGGTGCGCCTGTCCTACGACCGGTCGGCCGGCGTGCTCGACCTCGGCTGCGCCGGGCCCGCCGGGTTTCGCGGCTGGTCGGGCGGCGCGCGTTCCGAATACACCATCACCCCCTCCTGGGCCACCCCCGGCTATCTGCCCGGCGAGATCGAGCCGGGGGTGTGGCGGGTGCTCGTCGGGCTGCACCGGGTGCCCCTCGGCGGCCTGCCGTACGAGATCCGGGTGATCAGGCACGTGCGGCCACCCGCGCGGCCGCGCCGGCGCCGCGCCCGCTTCTCCCGCGTGCCGGGGCCCGTCCCGCCCGAGCCCGCCGCCGTACGGCGCCGCCTGCCGTCGCCGCCCGGATACCGCTGGCTCGCCGGGGACCTGCACGCGCACACAGACCACTCGGACGGCGCGCTGAGCGTCTTCGAGCTGGCCTGCGTGGCGTCCGCGGCCGGGCTGGACTTCCTCGCGGTGACCGACCACAACACCGTCAGTCACCACATGGAGCTGGCCGCGGCCGCGGCGCCGGCCGGTGTCGTGCTCGTGCCGGGGCAGGAGGTGACCACCGATCTCGGGCACGCGAACGCGCTCGGGGACGTCGGCTGGATCGACTTCCGGCAGCCACCTGACGAGTGGGCGAAGGCCGTGCGCGACCGGGGCGGGGTGCTGTCGGTCAACCACCCGGTGGCGGCCGACTGCGCCTGGCGGCACCCGATGACCGACCGGCCACGGGTCGTCGAGCTGTGGCACTGGAGCTGGTGGGACCGCACCTGGGGCGCGCCGCTGGCCTGGGCGCAGGCGTGGGCGGGCGATCCGGGCGGAGACCCGGCCGGCGACCTCGTGGTGGTCGGCGGCGGCGACTACCACCGGCCCGAGGAGGGTCACCCTCCCGGCGCGCCGACCACCTGGGTGCTCGCCGAGGGCGACGGGCGCGGCCCGGAGGCGGCCGGAGCGATCGTGCGGGCCGTGGCGGAGGGCCGGACGGCGGTGTCGGTCTCCCCCGGCGCGCCGCTGCTGCTGCGGCTGGAGGACGAGTTCCTCGCCGTGGACGCCGACGGCCTGGTGCTGTGGGGGCCGCGGACCCGGCGGATGGTGCGGGGGGACCTCGTCCTCCTGCCCGCCGACCCCGGGGTGCACCGGCTGGAGACGCCCGCCAACGAGGTGGTCGCCGTCTGCACATGACGGGGGTTGCGCCCCGCCGCCGATGGGGAGGTGCAGGTCAGGTCGCCGAGCGGAGGAGGGTGAGGACGTGGAGACGGTGAAGGTGGGAATCGCCGGTCTGGGCGTCGCCGCGCAGGTCGTCTACCTGCCCCTGCTGGCACGGCGGCGCGACCTGTTCCGGGTCGCGGCCGTGTGCGACCTCGACCGCGGGCACGCGGAGACGATCGGCAGGGAGGCGGGCGTCCCGGCGTACGACGACCCGCTGGCGATGCTCGACAGGGGCGGGTTCGACGCGCTGATCGTGCTCACCCCCGGCTCCCACGGGCTGCTGGTGCGGGCCGCCCTCGAACGCGGCCTGTGGGTGCTGTGCGAGAAGCCCCTCGCCTACAGCCGGGCCGAGCTGAGCGGCTTTTCCGGCGAACGGCTGATGGCCGGTTACATGAAGCAGTACGACCCCGCCTCCCAGCGGCTGCTCGAAGCGCTGCACGAGGCCGGCGGGCCGCAGGTCGTCCGCCACCTGGACGCCACCGTGCTGCACCCGTCGGAGGAGTCGCAGCTGCTGTTCGCCCGGGTGCGGCCCGGCCATCCCGCGCCCGAACGGCTGGCCCCCTACGCGGAGGCCGACGAGCGGGCGCTGACCGCCGCGCTCGGCACCTCGTCGGAGCGGCTGCGGCGGCTGTACGCCGAGGTGCTGCTCAGCAGCGTGTGCCATGAACTGTCGCTCATGCGGCTGTTCACCGGCTCACCCGACGCGGTGGACCACGTGGCCGTGTGGCCGGTGGAGGCGTTCCCGCCGTCCCTGGAGGTGAGCGGCACGCTCGGCGGCGAATGCTCCGGCAGGTACGGCATCCGGTGGCACTACCTGCCGAGCTACCCCGCCTACCACGAGACCATGGCGCTGCACCACGAGCACGGGTCGATGGAGCTGCGCTTCCCTTCTCCGTACCTGCTGAACACGCCCACCCGGCTGACCATCACCTGCCGGGTCGGCACCACCGAGCGGACGGTCGTCAACGAGGACGTCGCCGAGGCCTTCGAACGCCAGCTGCGCGCCTTCTACCGCTTCGTCACCCTGGAGGAACCGCCGCTCACCGGACTCGACGGCGCTTTGGAAGATATCGTCACGGCGCAGCGGATCGTGCACCGGTACGCGCGGTGGGCGGGCATCCCCATCGGCGGGGAGTGCGCCCAGGAGGTCACCGGCGCCCCGCGGGAGGCGACCGCCGGGGCCGTCAGCAGCGACGCCGAGGAGGGCGGGAGTGGAGCCAGCGGTCACGCCAAGGCGAGCCTCAGCAGATAGCGACAGGATCGTGGTGGTCCCGCACACCCACTGGGACCGGGAGTGGTATCTGCCCTTCCAGCGGTTCCGGGTCGGGCTGGTGCGGGTGCTCGACGAGGTCCTCGACGCCATGGCCGCCGACCCCGCCTACCGGTTCACGATGGACGGCCAGCTCGCGGCGATCGAGGACTACCTGGAGATCCGGCCCGCCCGGCGCGGCGACGTCGCCCGCTTCGTCGCCGAGGGACGGCTGGCCGTGGGGCCCTGGCTGATCCTCGCCGACGAGTTCCTGTGCTCCGGCGAGACGCTGCTGCGCAACCTGGAGTACGGCATGCGGGGCGCCGCCGCGCTCGGCGGCGCCATGCCCGTGGGTTATCTGCCCGACCAGTTCGGCCACTGCGCCCAGATGCCGCAGATGCTGGCGCTGGCGGGGCTGCGCCGGGCGTGCCTGTGGCGCGGCGTGCCCGCGCACGTGGACCGCGACGTGTTCGACTGGACCGGCGCGGACGGCACCACGGTGAGGACCACGTATCTGCCCGGCGGCTATGGCAACGCCTTCGGCCTGTTCACCGGCCCGGCCGAGGAGATGCCCGACCGCGTGGCGGCCTTCGTCTCGACGGCGGAGGGCTGGTCGTCCGGCGGCACCCTGGTCGCGATGTACGGCGCGGACCACTCGGCCCCGGCCCGCGAGGTCACCGCGTCCGGGCTCCGCGTCGCCACCCTCGCCGAGGCCCTGGCCGGAGATTCGGCCGGCGTTCCTGACGGCGTTCCAGCAGGTGGGGAGGTGCCGCGGGTCGTGGGCGAGTTGCGCTCGCACGCGCGGGCCAACATCCTGCCCGGCGTGATCTCGGCCCGGGTGCCGATCAAGCAGGCCATGGCGCGGGCCGAGCGGGTGCTCACCCGCTACGCGGAACCGCTGTCGGCGCTGTGGCTCCCCGGCGACTCCGCCTGCGGACGCCTCATCGACATGGCCTGGCGGTCGGTGATCGCCTGCAGCGGGCACGACTCCGTCACGGGGTGCGGCTCGGACGAGACCGCCCAGCAGGTCGCCGCGCGGATCGCCGAGGCCGGGCAGACCGCCCAGGCGGTCGTGGACCTGGTCGCGGCGTCCCTCGCCGAGGCCGCGCCCAAGGGCGCGCTCGTGGTCGTCAACCCGTCCCCGTTCGAACGGACCGGCCTGGTGCTCGCCGACCTGCCGGAGGACCGCGCGTCCCTGGTGGACGCCTCGGGCCTGCCCGTCCCCGCGCAGCGGCTCGAACACGCCGCCACGCTGCTCGACGAGACCGTCATGGACGACCTCTCCCGGCTCCTCGGGCGCGTCCACGAGCGGGAGCTGTACGGCCACGAGATCGTCTCCTGGCACGCCGGGGACGGCGTGTTCACCGTCACCGTGAGCCGGCACGCCTCCGGCGCGTACGCCTACGAGGACCTGCGCGGGGCCGTCGTGTCGGCCGGTCCGGGGCCGTGGATCGTCCGCACGGTGGCCGAGCCCGTGGTCACCGTGGCGGCGCTGGTCACCGTGCCGCCGCTCGGCCGTGCCGTCCTCACCGCCCGTCCGCCCGAGCCCCGGCCGCCCGCCCCGGTCCCGTACGCCCTGCGTACGGACGCGTACGGGTTCGAGCCGGTGCTGGACAACGGGCTGCTGCGGGTGCGCGTGGCCGACGACGGGACGCTCTCGCTGCGCGGCGCGGACGGCACCGAGGTCCACGGCGTCGGGCGGATCGTCCACGGCGGGGACGCCGGGGACACCTACAACCACGCGCCCCCGCCGCACGACCGGCTCACCGACCGGCCCTCCCGCGTCGACGTCGAGGAGATCTGCTCGGGCCCGCTGACCGGCGCGTACGAGATCACTCGGGTGTACGACTGGCCGACCGGCCTCGGCGGCGACACCGACGGCTCCGAGACCGTGCCCACGGCCGTCACGACCCGGGTGGAGCTCAGGGCGGGCGAGCCGTTCGCACGGTGCGAGATCACCATGGACGTGCGCTGCCGCGACCACCGCGTCCGCTGGCACGCACCGCTGCCCCGCGCGGCGGACGGGTCGTACGCCGAGGGACAGTTCGCCGTGGTGCGGCGCGGCCTGACGGCCGAAGGCGGGGGCGGCGAGCGGCCGATCCCGACCTTCCCCGCCGAGTCGTTCGCCGCCGCCGGGGGCCTGGCCGTGCTCCTCGACCACGTCACCGAGTATGAGATCGTCACGGACGAGAAAAGCGGGGGCGAGATCGGCAGGCATGAAGCCGGCGGGGACGGGGCCGAGCTGGCGCTGACGCTCGTGCGGTCCGTCGGCTACCTTTCCAGGAACCGCAACCCCTACCGCGACGAGCCCGCCGGGCCCGAGGTGCCCACCCCGGCCGCCCAGTGCCAGGGGCCGCTGACCGTGCGCTTCGCCGTCCTGCCGTACGCGGGAGAGTGGCACGAGGCCGGGCTGCCGAGGCTCGCCGAGGAGTTCCGCCACGACCTGCTCGCCGTACCAGGCGCCGCCCCCGCCGAGCAGACAGACGCGGCCGGAAGGGAGAGCGCCGCCGAGGCCGCGGACGCGAGCGGGGCGGCAGACGCAGCCGAGGCGGCGGACAGCGGCACGGCGTGGGACGCGGATGAGGACGGCCCGCCCGAAGGCGGACGCGTCGCGATCAGCGGCGACGGCCTGGACCGAGGCGGTCATGCCGCGATCAGCGGCGACGGCCTGGACCAAGGCGGTCATGCCGCCATCAGCGTGGAGGGCCGGCGAGGAGGTGGCCGCGTCGCGATCAGCGGGGACGGTGTCGTGATGGCCGCTCTGCGCGAGCGGGGCGGACGTCTGGAGGTCCGCCTGGTGGCCGAGCATCCCACGGCCACCGAGGCGGTCGTCCGGGGAGATTTCACCGCGGCCTGGACGGCCGACGTGCTGGGCTCTCCCCTGAGCCCTCTGGAGGTGTCTCGCGACGAGGTGGTTCCGAACGGAGCGGTGCCGGAATGGCTGGTCTCCGGCGGCGTAGGTCTGGATGGAGTGGTCAGGGACGGGGTGGTTTCCGGCGACGTGATTCTGGATGGAGTGGTTGCGGACGGGGTGGTTCCGCGCGGGGTGCTACCCGGTGAGCTGTCAGACGACGGTGGGGCGGACGCACCGGGACTCTCGGGACGGGCGGGATCTCTGGGTTCGTCGGGGTCCCCGGACTCCTCGGGGTCCTGGCGGACGGTGCGCGTCCCGCTGAGGCCCTTCGAGATCGCGACCGTTCATCTTGGTCATCTCGATCATTTCGGTCATCTCGACGGAGCCTGACGCCCGGCCGCCCGGGTTCCCGCACGAGACCTGTACTGAGACCTGGACAGAGAACTCGCACAGGCCCATCGCGCAGGGCCCACTCGCACGGCCTCCACACGGAGCAACCCGGCAGAGGAGCCAGACAGGGCACCCGGACAAGGCACCCGGACAGGGCACCCGGACAAGGCCGCCGCGCAGAGCCGCCGTACAGGCCCCGCACAGAGCCCGCGGCCCGCGCGTCGTCGTCCGCGCGTCTTGCGTGCGCTCGCCCGTGCCTGATCGGCTGCCGTCTGGTCGCCGAGGGCGCGTCCGGCGGGAGTCTCCGGGTCCGACGGCGGCCCTGCCGGGAGACGGTCTCCCGGCAGTGGCCGCCACCGGCCCGGACGCTGCCCGACGGGTTACTGCCCGCCCTTCTGCACGTAGGAACGGACGAACTCCTCCGCGTTCTCCTCGAGCACCTCGTCGATCTCGTCCAGGATCGCGTCGACGTCGTCGGTGAGCTTCTCGTGGCGCTCCTGGACGTCCGGGGACGCCTGCGCCTCGACTTCTTCGACTTCGTTCTCCTGCCGTCCGGTCTGCTTCTGGCCGCCGGTCTCCTTGGTCGCCATCCCTGACACCTCCGCTGCTCGGGGGGACGCCTCTCCCCATATCTTCCCCGAACCGACCGACAATGCGCGCGAAAGAGCGTGCGATCTTCGGCCCGGCCGCTCTGGCCAGACAACCCGCTGAGCGCCGGGAAGGCAAACGCCCGGGGATCCGGCCCCGCCGCGGACGCACAGGGCATCGGACAGCGCCTTCGTTAGACCGGATCGTTATCGACCTCACACTCTTCGTGGCCGCCTTTCGGCGCAGCGCTACCGTGTGCGGGACGACAATTGATGGATCACGGCACGACCTAGCGTACGGGTGGTCGATGGCATCGCACGCACGGCAACTGCTGGCGGATCGGTACAAGCTGCTGACGCCCTTCCGGCGCGACGGCGGCGGGATCATGTGGCAAGCGCACGATCTCCGTCTCAAGCGTGATGTCGCGATCAAGGAAGTGCAGCCGCCTTACCGGGTGGACGTGGCCGATCTGCAGGCCGCCCGCCGGCAGGCGCTGCGGGAGGCCCGCTCGGCGGCCCGGCTCAGCCATCCGGCCGTCATCACCGTGCACGACCTGCTCGAAGACAAGGGCCGGCTCTGGATCGTGACGGAGCTCCTGCAGGGCGTCACCCTGAGCGACACCGTCCGCCACCTCGGCCGGCTGCCGGTCCACTGGGCCGCCTGGGTGGGCTTCCAGCTCCTGTCGGGCGTACGGCACGCGCATTCGATGGGCGTCGTCCACGGGGACATCCGGCCCGCCAACGTCGTGCTGACCGAGGACCGGGTGGTGCTGACCGACTTCGGCATCGCCGCGTTCGACCGGGACGCGGGCGGGTCGACGACCGTGCCCGTGGGGCGGTCCGGCGCCTATCTGGCCCCCGAGCGGCTGCGCGGGAAGGGCCTGGCCCCCGCCGCCGACCTGTGGTCGTTCGGCGCCACGTTGTACTGCGGAGTGGAGGGGCGGCCGCCGTATCCGGCCGCGCAGCCGTTGCCGGCCGCGGCGCTGCTGGGCCGCCAGCCGGAGCCGCCGCACCGGGCGGGCCCGCTGCGACCGCTGATCGAGGGGTTGCTGCGGCACGACCCGGAAGAACGGCTCACCATCGACGAGGCGATGCGCGTGCTGGTGGACGTGTTGCGGCGGCAGGGCATCCCGGCGGCGGCGCCCGGCCGGACGGCCGGAGAGCTGCCGAGCCTCGGCGCGGCCGGCGCCGTGCCTTACGCGGCCCCGTACGCGGCGTCCGGCACGGCGCCCAGACCGGGCGGGGCGCACCAGCACGGCCGTTCCTCCGGCCACGCGCGGCCGCCGGCACCCCGTGAACTGACAGCGCCCCGCGAACTCGCGGTGCCCCGAGAGTTCGCCGTGTCCCGGGAACTCCCCGTGCCTCGGGAGTTCCCAATGCCCCGGGAAGTCCCGACGCCACGGGAGCGGATGGTGCCGGGAGAGCTCACGACCGGGCGCTTCTACGACGTGGAGGCGCGTCGCCGGGACCATTCCCACTGGCCCCTTCCCACGACCGGGCCCAGCCTGCCCTGGCCTCCGCGTCTCCCGTAGCCACCGAAGGCCTCTGGCCAGCCTCCGTAGCTCCCGGTAGCCCTCGCGGGCTCCGGTAGTCCCGGCTGGCCTCCGTAGCTCCGGTAGCCCCGAATAACCCGTGGTAGCTACTGGCCCCATAGCCCCGGCCGCCCCCGCATCACAGCCTCAGAAGCCCCCGGTAGCCCCTGGCCCATAGCTCCCGGAGCCACTCGTGGCCCCCGGAAGGCCCCCGGCCGCAAGGCCCGACGAGGCCGGGCGGCTCCCCGTGTGGGTGGCCAGGGGAGCCGCGTGTTCCCGGCCCGAGATCAGTCGTCGTGGTCGACGCGGAACTTGATGATCCGTCCGGTCGCGATCGCGACGTAGACGTCATACTCCGTGTGGCCCTTGCGCAGCTCGACCTTCCAGGTGCGGTAGCCGTGCTCCCACTCGCGTTCGACCTCGGTGACCCGAGCGCCGGGCACCCGCTTCTTCGCGATCGCGACCGCCTGGCGCCAGGTGATCGCGGCCGTGGAGGCGGAAGCCTTGGCGACGGAGGCCCGGGAGAGGGCGGCGGAGGAGAGGGAGGCCGAGGCGGCCGAGGAGAGCGGTGCGGGCGCGGCGACGGCGACGGCGGTGCCCCCGGCGGCCAGGGCGGTGACGGTGACGGCGGCGGCGAGAGCGATCTTCGTTGTGTGTCTCATGCGTCGAGGCTCGCAGCGATCATGTTAGGGCCGCGCTAAGCGATCCCTAAAGCATCGCTGCCTCATCCTCGCTCCGCCGGAATCCCTGTGTCAGCGCCGATCCGAGTCGCCGCGCGCCGAGCCCAGGAGCAGGCGCACCTCGGCGCCGCCGAGGTCCGACCGGCCGACGGTCAAGGAGCCGCCCGACTCATCGGCCGCGCGGCGGGCGATGTCGAGCCCGAGCCCGGTCGAGCCCGCGCCGCTCTCCCCGCGTCGCGGCGGCCCGCCGGGGCCGAAGCCGGGGCCGGCGTCCGAGACCGTCAGGGCCGCGGCGTCGTCCGGCCCGGGGGTCAGGAGCACGCGGAAGGACGTCCCGTCGGGGGTGTGCGCGAAGACGTTGCCGAGGAGGGCGTCGACGCAGTCGGCCAGGTCCTCGGCCGCGACCGCCACCGGCAGCGGGCCGGGCGCGAGGTCGAGCGTGACGGTTCTCGACTGGTCCTCCGCCAGCACCGACCAGAACTCCACCCGGTCGCGCACCACGGCGACGGCGTCGCAGGAGGCCCGTTCCCGCGACCGCCGCCGCACGTCGTTGATGACGGCGGTGACCGCGCGCTCCAGCGCGTCCACGCGGGCCTCCATCCTGGCCGCCTCGCCGGGATCGGCCAGCGACTCCGCTTCGAGCCGCAGGCCGGTCAGCGGGGTGCGCAGCCGGTGGGAGAGGTCCGCCACCATCTCGCGCTCCTCGGCGAGCAGGTCGGAGATGCGTCCCGCGAGGTGGTTGAGTGCCAGCCCCGCCGTACGGACCTCGGGTGGGCCCTGCGGGGTCGCCCTGGCGGTCAGGTCGCCCTTCGCGAGGCGGTGGGAGACCTGGGCGAGAGCCGTGGTGGGCCGGACGACCGCGCGTGCGAGCCGGTCGGCGACCACGATGCCGAGCCCGACCAGGGCGACCCCGAGGACCAGCAGAGCGAGCCAGGTCCGGTGGACGCCTCGGTCGAGGTCGTCGTCGGAGAGGAACGCGCGGACGACGGCGGTGCCGCCCGGCGCCCCCTGCACCGCCATGAGGATCTCCCTGCCGCCCGGCACGGCCGCGGTCAGGCTCCGGCCGCGTGCGGCGAGGTCGACGGCGCGGGTGCGGGCCGCCTGTGCCCCGAGCACGCGGCCGTCCGCGAGGAAGACCGTGACGGGGTGTCCGCTCGACGCGCCCGCCTGCTCGGCGGTCAGCCGCAGCGTCTCCTCGTCCACCGCGCCCACGGCCACGGCGACGGACTCGGCGGCCCGCGTGGCGGAGTCGACGGCCTCGCTGTGCGCCACCGACCGCACGAGCAACGCCAGCGGCACCAACAGCGACACCAGGACCAGCGACGTGGTCGCCGCGACGAGGGCCGCGAGCCAGCGCCTCATCGGCTCATTCCGCGGGCGAGGGCGGCGCGGTCAGGCGCACGCCCACCCCGCGGACGGTCTGGAGATAACGCGGCTGCTGCGCGGTCTCGCCGAGCTTGCGGCGCAGCCACGACAGGTGGACGTCGACCGTCTTGTCGGTGCCCCCATAGGGGATGCGCCAGACCTCGGTGAGCAGCTCGCGCTTGGTGACGACCTGCCCGGCCCGTGCCGCCAGATAGTGCAGCAGGTCGAACTCCCGCGGCGTCAGGTCCAGCACCGCCCCGTCGAGCGTCGCCTCCCTGGCGCCCGGGTCGACGCGCAGCGTCCCCACCATCAGGGAGGTGTCCGTACGCCCGGTGTCGATCCGGCGCAGCACGGCGCGGATGCGCGCGTCGAGCTGCGCGGCGCTGTAGGGCTTGATCACGTAATCGTCGGCGCCGGCGTCGAGCAGACGGACCATGTCGGCCTCCCCGTCCCTGGCGGTGGCGACGATGACCGGCACGCGGCTCACCGCGCGGAGCATGCGCAGCAGGTCGGCGCCGTCCATGTCGGGCAGGCCGAGGTCGAGCACGATGAGGTCGGGACGGTCCTCGACGGCCGAGCGCAGGCCGTCGAGGGCGGTGGAGGCGGAGGAGACGGCGTGCCCGCGGTCGCGCAGGCTCCGGGTGAGGGAGGTGCGGATGGGGGCGTCGTCTTCGATGAGCAGCACGCTTGGCATTTGACCGTTACGGTAGCCGCCCGATGGAAGCGGCATAAGTCCGTTATCCGGGCCTTAGCATTCCCTTAGCGTTCGGAGTGGGAGAGTGACGGCGTGAACAGCCGTCTCGCACTCGCCGTCGCCGGGTGGCTGCTGGCCGCGGCCCTCGCCACCGGTACGGGCGTCGCCGTGCTCGGCCTGCTCGGCCGGCCGCTCACCGGCCCGGCGGAGCGGCTGATGACGGACGAGGACATCAGCCTCGCGCTCGCCCGGGAGACGCCGCTCGCCCAGGACACCCCGCTCACCCAGGACGCCCGGCCTGCCCAGGACACCCCGCTCACCCAGGACGCCCGGCCTGCCCTGGAGACGCCGCTCGCCCTGGAGACGCCGCTCGCCGAGGACGCCCCGGGCGATACACCGAGCGGCACCCCGGGCGCGCTCTCCCCCACCGTCCCCTCCGATGAAGCCTCGGCGGGCCCTTCGGGCGCACGGACGCCGGGCGTCGCGCCCGGGCGCAGGCTCGTCTCCACGGACGCGGGCAGCGTGATCGCCCGATGCGACGGCGAGCTGGTCCGGCTCCAGTCGTGGACGCCGGCCCAGGGCTTCGAGGTGGACGACGTCGACCCGGGGCCGGACGACCGCGCGCGGGTGAGGTTCGAGTCGGACGAGGCCCGGCTTGAGGTGGAGGTGCGCTGCTCCGGCGGTGTCCCGGTCCCCCGGATCACCCGGCACGACGACTGACGGGAGACACCGGCCGCCGCCGATCGCGGCGCCCTGCCGTACGGCCCGCACCGGCCGCCGCCGGCCCCGGCGCCCCGGTCAGCTCTCGCCGGTGAGGGCGGCGACGAGGTCGGCGGCCGTACGGCACCGGTCGAGCAGGTCGCCCACGTGCGCCTTGGTGCCGCGCAGCGGCTCCAGGGTCGGCACGCGCTGGAGCGACTCGCGGCCCGGGATGTCGAAGATGACCGAGTCCCAGGACGCGGCGGCGACCGACTCGCTGTACTGCCGCAGGCACCGGCCGCGGAAGTAGGCCCGGGTGTCGGTGGGCGGCAGCTCGACCGCCCGCTCGATGTCCTCGTCGGTCACCAGGCGCTGCATGCGGCCCCTGGCGACCAGCCGGTTGTACAGGCCGCGGTCGGGGCGGATGTCGGAATACTGCAGGTCGACCAGCTGCAGCCGCGGATGCGACCACGGCAGGTTGTCGCGGGTGCGGTAGCCCTCCAGGATCTCCAGCTTGGCGACCCAGTCGAGCTCCCGGGACAACTGCATCGGGTCCTCCGCGAGCCGGGTGAGCACCGACTCCCAGCGGTTGAGCACGTCCTTGGTGAGGTCGTCTACTCCCGAGCCGAAGCGGTCCTCGACGTACTTGCGGGCCTGCTCCAGGTATTCCATCTGCAGCTGCACGGCGGTCATCTTCCGCCCGTTGCGCAGCGCGATCTCGTACTTGCAGGTGGGGTCGTGGGAGACCGCGCGCAGCGCCGCGACCGGCGACTCGGGGGTCAGGTCGATGGTGAGGAACCCCTCCTCGATCATCGCCAGGACCAGCGCCGTCGTGCCCAGCTTCAAATAAGTCGAAATTTCCGACATGTTGGCGTCGCCGATGATCACGTGCAGGCGGCGGTACTTCTCCGGGTCGGCGTGCGGCTCGTCCCGGGTGTTGATGATCGGCCGCTTGAGCGTGGTCTCCAGCCCGACCTCGACCTCGAAGAAGTCGGCCCGCTGGCTGATCTGGAAGCCCTCGCCGCGCGAGTCCTGGCCGATGCCGACCTTGCCCGCGCCGCAGACGACCTGCCGCGACACGAAGAACGGCGTGAGGTGCCTGACGATGTCGGCGAACGGCGTCGCGCGGCGCATGAGGTAGTTCTCGTGGCAGCCGTACGACGCGCCCTTGGCGTCGGTGTTGTTCTTGTAGAGCTGGATGGGGGAGTTGCCGGGCATGGAGGACGCCCGCACGGCGGCGTCGTACATGACCCGCTCGCCCGCCTTGTCCCAGATCACCGCGGCCCGGGGGTTGGTGCACTCGGGCGTGGAGTATTCCGGGTGCGCGTGGTCGACGTAGAGGCGCGCGCCGTTGGTCAGGATCACGTTGGCGAGCCCGAGGTCCTCGTCGGTGAGCTGACTCTGATCGGCCACCTCACGGGCCAGGTCGAACCCTCGGGCATCGCGGAGCGGGTTCTCCTCCTCGAAGTCCCACCGGGCCCGGCGAGCCCGGGCGGCCGACGCCGCCAGGTACGCGTTGACGACCTGTGAGGAGGTCACCATCGCGTTCGCTCCCGGTTGACCAGGCACGGCGATGCCGTACTCGGTCTCGATGCCCACCCCCCGCCGACCCGTCATTCGCACCCCGCCTGTATCAGGCCGTCGTAGTCATATCCGAGCCTAGCCCTTTCTCTATGCCCTGCTACCGAACAGTTACGGCACAGATGCCTCGGGACTTTGCGCCGGAATGGCCGTCGTAGTCCGGGAGATACCCCCGCCGCCCCGGGGACGGGACCGCCGCGAGCGGTCGAGCAGTGCCCCCAGCCTGGCACGAAGCCAGCGCTGACCGGGTTTGTCGACCAAACGGTAGATCAGATAGGCGATCCCGATCGAGACCGCCATCGTGATCGCGGCCAGCGGCCACGGGTCCACCACATCTCGATATGCGGGGATCACGACGGCCGAGATCGTCTGGTGCACGAGATAGAGGGGATACGTGAGGGCCCCCAGGGTCACGAGGCGTCGCCAGCGCACCCACCGCAGCCAGCCGAGGGCGACCGCGGCCATCAGGAGGTAGACGACCGTGATCGCGACGACGACGGCCTCCGGCGGCGCCGGGTAGTGCTTGATGCCGACCAGGCGCACCCGCTCCCCCACGCGCTCCATGGCGGCGTACAGGGACATCCCGTAGCCGGCGGCGACCAGCAGCCACGGGACGAACGCGCCGGAACGCGCGCCGAAGCGGTGGATCAGGAAGAAGGCCATGCCCGCGATGAAGTACGGCGCCTGCCGCGGCATGAAGACGAAGACGAGCGTCTCGTTCTGAGTGAGCTCGGCCAGCAGCGCCAGGCCGCACCAGGCCACCAGGAACACCAGGCAGCGCCGCATCGTGATCCCCACGAGGGAGAACAGCGCCATGAGCACGTAGAACCGCAGCTCCACCCAGAGGGACCAGAAGACGCCGCCGGCGTGGCCCACGCCGAACGCCCCCTGGAACATGGTCAGGTTGAGCAGATACTCGCCGTCGCTGAGCTTGGGGTCGAACCCCGCGACCCCGCTGAAGCGGTACATGATGAAGATCATCAGTACGGCGAACCAGTACGCCGGATACAGCCGCGACACCCGGGAGACGGCGAACTCACCGACCGTGTGCCCCCAGACGCTCATCAGGATGACGAACCCGCTGATGAGGAAGAACAGCTCCACCCCGAGGATGCCCAGCGTGGTCAGGCGGGCGACCGGCTCGAACAGCTTGGTGGGGTATTCGTCCCACAGCGACTTGCTGGCCGCCATGAAATGGAAGGACATGACGGCGAACGCGGCCACGAACCGCAGGACGTCGAGCTCGACCAGGCGGCGGCCCTTGGCGGCCGCGGCGGCGCCCCGCGGCCGGGCCCTATCCAAGGCACTGCCCGAGGCACTGCCCAGGGCTCTGTCCGGCCCCATTTCCGGCCCCATTTCCGGCCCCCTGTCCGGCGCGGCCGAGACCGGATCGGACTGTCGCACGGGCCGTCTTACCGGCTGTCTCACAGGCTGCCCCACAGCGGACATCCGCGCGAGCCAAGAAAGATCATGCCTTCTTTGACGTGATCAGCCCGGGTTTCGGTTCCCTCTGATCACGATCGTTATCAAGGGTCACTTCTGCCCCGCCCGCCGCCGCCCTGCCCGCGTTCCCGCGCCGGGAAGGGCCTGAAATGCCGGAGGAGCGGCGCGACCCGCAGGTCGCGCCGCTCCTCGATGGCGACGGTCCGGCCGGAGCCGGGGTGTTACAGGTACTGACCGGTGTTGGCGACCGTGTCGATCGACCGCCCGGCCTCGGTGCCCTGCTTGCCCTGCACGAGGGTGCGGATGTAGACGATCCGCTCGCCCTTCTTGCCGGAGATGCGGGCCCAGTCGTCGGGGTTGGTGGTGTTGGGCAGGTCCTCGTTCTCGGAGAACTCGTCCACGCAGGCGGCCAGCAGGTGCGAGATCCGCAGACCCTTCTGCCCGGTCTCCAGGAACTCCTTGATGGCCATCTTCTTGCCCCGGTCCACGATGTTCTGGATCATGGCGCCGGAGTTGAAGTCCTTGAAGTAGAGGACTTCCTTGTCACCGTTGGCGTATGTCACCTCGAGGAAGCGGTTCTCCTCGCTCTCGGCGTACATCCGCTCGACGACCCGCTGGATCATCGCGGCGATCGTGCCCTCGCGGCTGCTGCCGTGCTCGGCCAGATCGTCCGGGTGCAGCGGCAGGTCGCTGACGAGGTACTTCGAGAAGATGTCCTTCGCCGCCTCGGCATCGGGCCGCTCGATCTTGATCTTGACGTCCAGGCGGCCGGGCCGCAGGATCGCCGGGTCGATCATGTCCTCGCGGTTGGAGGCGCCGATGACGATGACGTTCTCCAGGCCCTCGACACCGTCGATCTCCGAAAGGAGCTGGGGAACGATGGTGTTCTCGACGTCGGAGGACACACCGGAGCCGCGGGTGCGGAAGATCGAGTCCATCTCGTCGAAGAACACGATCACCGGGGTGCCCTCGGAGGCCTTCTCACGCGCCCGCTGGAAGACCAGGCGGATGTGCCGCTCGGTCTCGCCGACGTACTTGTTGAGAAGCTCGGGGCCCTTGATGTTGAGGAAGAAGCTCTTGCCGGACTGGCCCGTCTTCTCCGCGACCTGCTTGGCCAGGGAGTTGGCCACCGCCTTGGCGATGAGCGTCTTGCCGCAGCCGGGCGGGCCGTACAGCAGCACACCCTTCGGCGGGCGGAGCTTGTGCTCGCGGAACAGATCGGCGTGCAGGGAGGGCAGCTCGATGGCGTCCCTGATCTGCTCGATCTGCCGGCCGAGGCCGCCGATCTCCTCGTAGGAGATGTCGGGGACCTCTTCGAGGACGAGCTCCTCCACCTCCGACTTGGGGATGCGCTCGTAGACGTAGTTGGAACGGGGTTCGAGCAGAAGGGAGTCACCGGCCCGCAGCGGCTGGTCGAGCAGCGAGTGGGCGAGCTTGACGACCCGCTCCTCGTCGGCGTGCGAGATGACGAGCGCGCGGTCGCCGCTCTCCAGCAACTCCTTGAGCATCACGATCTCGCCGACGTCCTCGTAGCCGAGGGCCTCGACGACGTTGAGCGCCTCGTTCAGCATGACCTCCTGGCCACGCTTGAGCGAGTCGACGTCGACCGCCGGACTGACGTTCACGCGGAGCTTGCGCCCGCCCGTGAACACCTCGATCGTGCCGTCATCCCTGGCTTCGAGGAAGACGCCGAATCCGGACGGCGGCTGTGCCAGCCGGTCGACCTCCTCCTTGAGGGCGACGATCTGGTCCCTGGCCTCCTTGAGGGTGGAGACCAAACGCTCGTTCTGGCTAGTAAGGGCGGCCACCTGAGCCTGCGCCTCGTGGAGGCGCTCCTCGATGACCCTGGCCTGCCGGGGAGACTCGGCCAGCTTCCGGCGCAACGCGGTGATCTCCTCTTGCAGGAAGGAGACCTGTGTTGTGAGATCCGCGACCTCCCGTTCGCGCTGCGCGGCTCGAGCCTCAGCGTCGTCGCGAGCTGCCACGCCCCGTCACCTCCTTCCCCGTCGAGAACGACTACTCAAGACCCTACCTATCTTGGCGCTGTACGTAACCTGGCCGGGCAGTGTTCGTGTAGTTACGTTGGGTGTTCGGCGTTTGATACCTTATGGACCGATTGTTCGGTTCACCATTAGGAACACACCCATATGTTCCCGTGTCACGCGGCTTTGCCGGGTTGTGGCTGAATCGTCACACTTGTTCGATCCCCTCTCCGTACGCCCCCTTGGCGGGACGCCTGCGCCGCGGCGGGGGCGTGACGCCGTCCGCCATGCGACGGGCCGTCACGAGAAACCCCGTGTGGCCGACCATCCGGTGGTCGGGCCGTACGGCGAGACCTTCGACATGCCAGTCGCGAACCAGGGTCTCCCACGCGTGAGGCTCGGTGAAACTCCCGTGCTCCCGCAGGGTTTCCACCGTTCTGGACATCTGGGTCGTCGTTGCTACATAGCAGCAGATAACTCCCCCAGGAGTAAGGGACTTCGCCGCCGCGTCAACGCACTCCCAAGGGGCGAGCATGTCGAGGATGACGCGATCCACGTCCGTCTCGTCCAGAGCGTCGACGAAGTCACCGACCACAAGACGCCACTGCCCCATCGGGCCGCCGAAGAACTTCTCCACGTTCTTGGTGGCCACCTCGGCGAAGTCGGCGCGCCGCTCGTACGAGGTGACCTTCCCCTCCGAGCCGACGGCGCGCAGCAGGAAGCAGGTGAGCGCGCCGGAGCCCACGCCGGCCTCGACCACCCGGGCGCCCGGGAAGATGTCGGCCATGGCGACGATCTGGGCCGCGTCCTTCGGGTAGACCACCGCGGCGCCGCGCGGCATCGAGACCGCGTAGTCGGCCAGCAGGTGCCGGAACGCCAGGTAGGCCGTGCCTCCGGAGGACCGCACCACGGACCCCTCGGGCTGTCCGATCAGGTCGTCATGCGGGATCGACCCCTTGTGCGTGTGGAAGACGCCGCCCTCTTTCAGCGTCACCGTGTGCCGCTTGTTCTTGGGGTCGGTGAGCTGGACCTGATCTCCGGCCTGGAACGGGCCGTGCCTGCGAAAACCCATGCGGAAAAGGCTAGTGCCCGCGACCGACGAGATTCGCCGGGACGGAGCGGTGGCCGGAGTCGTGCATCGCAAGGCGGAGGAGGAGACCATAGCCGGGCTGTGGGCGACGACGACAACGCGGCGAGGCGCCGCTCCGGGCGACACGATGGGGCGAAGATCGGAGGAAGGGGCACGGGGTGCCCGCGACCGACGAGATTCGCCCGCGCGGAGCGGGGGTGCTACGTGGCGTGCAGCAACCCAGCGGGGCGCGTGACAACCCGGCAGAGCGCGTGACACCCCAACGGGGCTTACAGCAACCCAGCGGGGCGCGTGACAACCCGGCAGGGCGCACGGCAACCCGGCGGGGCGCGGCGGTGGCCGGGAAAACGCCTGGCCGGTGCGGAGTCGCTGCTGGTAACAATGGGACATGTTGCCCCAAGAGGCGATCCCCGCCGGACCGGCCGTGCTGCGCCTGCCCGTCGAGGGGGATGCCGACCAGATCGCCCGAGCCTGCGCCGACCCCGAGATCGCGAGGTTCATCCCCTTTGTCCCTTCCCCGTACACGCGGGACGACGCGCTGACGTGGATCACCAAGACCGTGCCCGCCACCTGGGAGAACGGCGGAGCCGACTTCGTCGTCGCCGACGCCGCCACGGACGAGGTGCTCGGCGCCGCCGGGCTCAAGCCGCAGGACCGGTTCGGCGGGACGGAGGTGGGCTACTGGCTCGCGCCGTGGGCACGCGGGCGCGGCGTCGTCACGGCCGCCGTGCGGGCGCTCGCCGAGCATGCCTTCGCCCGGGGCGTCCCGCGGATCGAGTTGTACGCCGACGTGGAGAACGTCGCGAGCCAGCGGGTCGCCCTGCGGTGCGGCTTCGCCCATGAGGGGGTGCTGCGCGGGGCCGGCGGTCCCCGGGGCGGCACCCTCGCCGACCTCGCGGTGTTCGGGCGGCTGAGCACCGACCCCGGCGACCCGATCGCGCCCTTCCTGCCGTTCTTCCCCGGAGGGTTCCCCGGTGGCTCGCTCACCGACGGCGTCGTCCGGCTCACGCCGCTGACCACGGCCGACGCCGCCGACTATTTCGCGCTGGCGTCCGTGCCCGACGTGATGGACTCGCACGTGCCGCCCGGGCAGCCGGAGTACGCGGACTGCGAGGTGCTCTGCCGGTACGCCGGGCACCGGTGGCTGACCGGCCAGCGCGCGGACATCGCCATCAGGGACGCAACCACCGGCCAGTTCGCCGGGGAGATCCAGCTCACCGGCGTCGTCCCGCCGCTGGGCCAGGCGATGCTCGGTTACAGCCTCCACCCGGACTTCCGCGGCAGGGGCCTGGTGACGCGTGCGGCGAACCTGCTGGTGGAGTGGGCCTTCACGCACACGCCGCTGCGCCGGATCATCGCCGGGACCGCGCCGGGCAACGCCGCGTCCCACCGCGTGCTGGAACGGGCGGGCTTCACCCGGGAGCACCTGGTGAAGGGACTGCTGCCCGGCCCGGACGGCACCCGGCTCGACGACATCCAGTGGGCGCGGACACGCCCCTGAGCGCAACGGACCTCCCGCGCCCGGATGCCGCCCGGAACCCGGCACCCGAGCGCGGGCCGTCCGCGGCGCGGAACGCCCTCCGGACGCCCCGCCCACGCCTTCGGAGACCGGTGGCTCAGTCGGCTCCGTACGCGGCCCGCAGCTTGGCGAAGGCGGCGTCGGTGCCCTGGAGGGCCCGGTCGATCTCCTCGTCGGTGTGCGCGGCCGACAGGAACCAGTTGTGCCAGGGGTGGAGATAGACACCCTCCTCCAGGCAGTGCCCGGCCCAGGCGATGCCCTTCTCCAGGGTCTCGTCGCCTTCGAAGGACAGCCACGGCACCTGCACCGGGCCGGTCTGACGGACCACGAAGCCGTGCGCCGCCGCCTGAGCGGCGAGGCCCTCGCGCAGCCGGGTCCCGGCGCGGTGCATGAGCGCGGGGCCGTCGGTCTCGCGCAGGATCTCGATCGTCGCCTTGGCGGCGGCCATGGCCGTGGCGGAGAACCAGAAGGAGCCGGTCGAATACAGCGTCTGGGCCGCCCCGCGCAGCGCGTCGGTCCCGGTGACCGCCGCGATGGGGAAGCCGTTGGCCATCGCCTTGCTCCAGGCCGCCAGGTCGGGGCGCACTCCGAGCGGCTCCCACGAGCCGCGCAGGTCGAGCCGCCACCCGGCGCGTACGTCGTCGATGACCAGCGCCGCCCCGATCCGGTCGGCCAGCGCCCGCAGGCCCCGGGCGAACTCCGCGTCGGCGTCCTCCTGGTCCTCGAACGAGTCGTGCTTGAACGGGGTGACGAGGATGGCGGCGACGTCGCCGTCCGCCTGTGCGGCGGCGGCCTCGGCGCTCGCGAGGTCGTTGTAGGTGAACTCGATCGTGTCCGCCCGCTGGTTGGGGGTGACGCCCGAAAGGCCGGGCGTGCACCAGGGGTCGGCGCCATGGTAGGCCCCGTGGGCGACCAGCACCTTGGTCCTGCCCGTCGCCGCCCTGGCCACCATCAGGGCCTGGGTCGTGGCGTCGGTGCCGTTCTTGGAGAACATCGCCCAGTCGGCGGAGGGGATGAGGTCCACCAGCAGCTCGGCGAGCTCCACCATGACCGGGCCGGGGCCGTTCAGGCAGTCGCCCTCCGCCTGCTGCGCGGCGGCGGCTGCCTCCACGCGCGGGTTGCGATGGCCGACGATCATCGGCCCCCAGCTGCACATCAGGTCGACGTACGCACGGCCGTCGGCGTCCCACTGCCGGGCGCCCTCGGCGCGTACGAAGAACTGGGGGTAGCGGTCGCCGTGCAGGGCCGCGTTGAGGTGGCCGTACATGCCACCGGGGATGACCTTCGCGGCACGGGCCCGCAGGGAGGCGTCGAGGGACATGGGCGGCACTCCTGGGATCGGAATATCGGAGATGTGGGGGCCGGGCGGGGAGCCGGGTCAGGCGTCCGGGCCGGGGTCGGCGGCGGAGAAGCCGTCCAGCCCGGCGTCGGAGCCGAGCCCGCCCGCGACCCGTGCGGCGACGGCGGTGCCGAGGCGCGCGGCGCCGAGGACGTCGCGGCCGTGCAGCAGTCCCGCCGCGAATCCGGCGCAGTACGCGTCGCCGCAGCCGGTGGTGTCGACCACCGGCACGTCGAGGGCGGGCACCCGGGTGACTCCGTCGGCGGTGGCCACGAGGCTGCCGGCCGCCCCCAGGGTGACGATCACGCCCTTCGGTCCCTCGGCGAGCAGCGCCGCCGCGGCCTCCTCGGGGGTCGCCGCCCCGCTGAGCATGAGCGCCTGCTCCTCGTTCGGCAGGAGGTAGTCGACGTGGGGCAGGAACGCCCGGACGCCGGGCATGAGGTCGGGCATGTTCGACAGCAGGTCGAGCGTGACGGTCGTGCCGCCCTCGCGGGCCTTGTCGAGCAGGGCGAAGAAGGCGGGGTCGTGCAGGCCCCAGGTGACGTCCATGCCGCCGAGGTGCACCACCTTCGCGCCGGTGAGACGATCCGCGTCGAGGTCGGCGGTCGCCAGGCCGAGGTTGGCCCCCGGCACGTGGAACGACGGCCGTCCGCCGTCGGGGCGGATGGGCAGGATGGAGGCGGCGGTCTGCTCCCCCTGCCTGCGCACCACGCCGCTCACGTCGACGCCGTGCCTCGCCATGATCATCAGGAGGAAGTCGCCGAGCTCGTCGTCGCCGACGGCGCCCATCGAGGCGACCGGTACGCCGATCTTCGCCAGGGTCACGGCCGTGCCCGCGGCGGCGCCGGCCGCGGTGATGCGGATCTGCTCCAGCAGGTGGGTGTCCTGACCGGCCGGGATCGACTCGACCGGGCGGGCCAGGACGTCGACGATATGCACGCCGACCGTCACTACCGTCATGAGCGGATAATAGACGGGCGCCCGACTAAAATGTCAACCGAGGTGGTGCACCATGCCGAAGATCGTCAATCATGAGGAGCG
The DNA here is from genome assembly GCF_008033685.1 of Microbispora sp. CSR-4. Lineage (NCBI taxonomy): Bacteria > Bacillati > Actinomycetota > Actinomycetes > Streptosporangiales > Streptosporangiaceae > Microbispora > Microbispora sp. CSR-4. Next base: position 186,151 of record NZ_VJVX01000003.1, on the reverse strand, counting down.
CCGGGGCGAGGTCGTCGCGGCGGCGCGCCGGATCATCCTGCGCGAGGGCATCGAGGCCGCGACGACGCGGGCCATCGCCAAGGAGGCCGGCTACTCCAACGGGGTGCTCACGCACTACTTCGCCGACAAGGACGAGATCCTGCTGTCGGCCCTGGAGGCGTCCCATCGCCGGATCACCGACCGGCTGCGGGAGAAGCTGTCGGGCCGCACCGGCCTTGAGGCGCTGCGCGAACTGCTGCTCGACAACGTGCCGCTCGACGACGAGCGGGCCGGGGAGACCGGGCTGGAGGTGGGCTTCTGGGGGCGCAGCCTGACCAGCCCCGCGCTGCTGGAGGTCCAGCGGCGGGAGGCCGCCGAGCTCCGCTATCTGGTGACGAGCCTGCTCAGGTGCGCCGCCGAGGCCGGTGAGATCCGTACGGACGACGACCTGGAGGACGTGGCGGAGCGGCTGCTGGCGCTCGTGGACGGGCTGAGCGTGCACCGGCTGCTGTATCCCGCGCACGTCACCGCCGAGCGGCTGGAACGGCTGATCCTCGGCGAGATCGACCGGCTGCGCGACTGACCGGAGCGCACGGGATCGTCACCTCCCGGTTGGAAGCCCTGCGCCACCTGCGCGACGGCCCCGGAGCTCACCGGGCCGGTCTTGCTGTGCCCGATCTCGTTAGGCGGACGCCGTGCCCGGTGCTTATTGGGCGAACGCCGTGCCCGGTTGCCGCCCGCGCGTGAGCACTTCCCGCGCCCGGGCCGCTGAGCTGCGCCTCCGGCTCTGGGCCCCCGGAAGTCTGGGCCCCCGAAGTCTGCGCCCCTCGATCTGGGCCCCTGGATCTGCGCCCCTCGATCTGGGCCCCTGGATCTGCGCCCCTGGATCTGGGCCCCTGGATCTGGGCCGCTGATCCGGCCGCCGGGAGCCGGTGGTCCCGGCGGCCTCGGATCGTCAGGCGGTGCGATGGGGCTCGTACCGCATCGTGCGCGAGACGCCGACACGCACGGTCGTGCCGGGCAGGATCGGCACCGGCTCGTTCGGCGGGATGTCGTAGAAGTTGGGGTCGCCGGGCGGCTGGATCTGGGTGCCGTTCACCGAGCCAAGATCGAGCAGGTTGACGTCCCAGTTGTCCAGGAAGACCCGCAGGTGGCGGCGCGACACCGAACCGTCCGGGCTGGTCACCCTGGCCGGCCTGGCCTCGCCCGACTGCACCTCGGGCGCGCGCTCGGGGTCGCGGCCCAGCAGGTAGTCGGCCTCCAGCGGCAGCGCCATGCCGTCGTCGAGCAGCAGCACGCCGAGCAGCGGCCGAGGACCCTTGTAGGGCACCACGGCCCGCTGGTCGATCGGGATGCCGCAGACCGCGCAGTAGGGCGCGCGCGGGTCGTTGAAGTGGTCGTTCTTGCAGTCGACGCCGTAGACCATCGGCCGCTGCTCCGGCTCGGGCGTCGCGTCCAGCTGGGTCGCCTCGCCCGGATCCTCGTCCGCGAGCGCGTGCGGCACCGGCTCGAACGGCCCGCTCGGCGGGCCGTCAGGACCGCCCGGGTCAAGCGGCGGGTTCAGGTCGTGCGGCGGGTTGGGGTCGTGCGGGGCGCCCCGATCCTCGGCGGGCTCGGGCAGCGGGGGCAGCGGCTGCGGTCCCGAATGGTGTGCCGGACCCGGATCGGGGAGCGGAGGCAGCGGCTGGACGGGCGGCGGCGACAGGGGCTGGGACGGTCCCGGAGACGGCGCTCCCTGCTCCCCAGACGGCACGCCGGACAGCGGACCCGAGTACGGCGACACGGGCGGCGGAGGCACGGTCGACGGCACCACGGGCCCACGCGGGGCGATCGGCTCCGGAGCGCCGATAGGCGGGGGCTGCACGCCCTGCTGCTGCGGCTGGGGCGGGCGCGGGGGCAGCGGCGGGAAGGCGAGGTCGCCGTGCCGCGTGAAGTCGCACTCCACCCCGGCCCCGGTGACCACACCGCCGTCCAGCCGGGCGTACGGGCTCGACGGGCCCGCTCCCGGCAGGCGCAGCTCGACCCGGGACACCGGGCCGTTGACGAGGCGATCGGTCCAGGTCAGCGCGTCGTGCCCGGCGAGACGGACCTCGCCGTCGGGACCGCCCGACACGGTCGCGTACGCGGCGCCGCTGACCAGCACGGCCACGCCGCCCCCGGCGGGCCCGGCGACCGCGCAGGCCGTCGGCTCGCCGCCGATCGACCTGTCCATGGCGCGCGCGAGGACCTGGGCCACCCGCCGGGCCAGCGCCCGGCCGTCCCCGCCCGTCGTGGCGGTCTCGTGCAGCGCCGCCAGCAGGTCCTCGACCGGGTGGTCGCCACCGGTGGCGCACACGAGCAGCAACCCGTTCAGATGGGCGACCACGCCCTCCCCCGGCAGCGGGCGGACCACCCCCACGCCCTGTTCCGTCACAGAAGTTCTCCCTCCGGAAACGCCACCGGATGACCGGCACCATCGCCGGCACGCCGTGTGCCGGATCGATCACCCCAGAAAGTAGCAAAAAAGAATGATGAAGCGGCCTGCGGGAGTGCGCCACGGGTGCCCGGACGGCGGCCGGCCCCCGTTCTGATCTGCGGAAGCACGCGAGGGATGCCCGGGCGACGACCGGCCCAGGTTTCGGTCTGCGGGAGCACGCGGCGGGTGCCCGGACAGCGGCCGGCCCCGGTCTCGAACTGTATGAGCGCGCGACGGGCGCCCAGGCGACGACCGGCCGAGTTTGCGATCGGCACCCCGGTCTCCGGGGACCCGCCGTACAGACGCGCTGGCCGCCCCGGCGGGCCGGGCCGCTGCCCGCGCCGTTTCACGGACCGCTCCCCGCGCCGTTCCCCGGGCCGTTTCACGGGCCGCTCACACACCGCTGAACATGCGGTTGACGTCGGCCGTGGCGAGCACGCCGTAGATCTCACCGCCCCGCTCGACGAGCAGGTATTCGGGCGCGGGGGCCTCCCGCATGGCGTCGAGCAGGGACTCCCCCTCCAGGTCGGCGCCGAGCACGAGCGAGGGCTCCAGGGAGCGGGACAGCGCGCCGACGTTCACCCACGGCCTGCGCTGCTCGGGAGTGGCGTTGACCGCCGCCTCGTTGACGATGCCGACCGGCCGCCCGTCGTGGTCGACCACCACCATGGCCCCCGCCCCGGCCTCCCGCGCCCGGCGCAGGCCCTCGGAGAGCGGCACCTCGGGAGTGACCGGGATCGCCCTGCGGGCCAGCACCCGGGCCCGCAACTGCGGCAGCCGGGCCCGCACGCGGGCCACCCGCAGCGCCTGGGAGGCCCCGAGCCAGATGAACGACGCCAGCACCACCGTCCAGAGCATGCTCCCGATCCCCGGCTCCTGGCCGGACATCAGGTTCATCAGGAGGGGCACGACGACTATCGCGACCGCGACGCCGCGGCCGACCCACGCGGCGGCCAGCGTGCCGATGCCGGCGTCGCGCTTGGCCTTCCACACGGCGGCCCGCAGCATCCGGCCGCCGTCGAGCGGCAGGCCGGGGAGGAGATTGAAGATCCCCACGATCAGGTTGGACGACCAGAGCTGCCAGATCAGCACCGGCACGAGACCGTCGGGCGGGCGGAGGAACATGGACAGCGGGTCGACGGGACCGGTCACGAACGCGACCGCGGACACCAGGTAACCGATCGCCGCGAGGCCGAGCGAAAGCAGGGGCCCCGCGAGCGCGACGTTGAACTCCCGGCCCGCCGTCTCGGGTTCGCGTTCGATCTCCGAGACGCCGCCCAGCATGTAGAGGGTGATCCTGCGCACCGGAAGGCCGTAGTGCTTGGCGACCACGCAGTGCGCCAGCTCGTGGAGCAGGACCGAGCCGTAGAGCAGGACGGCGAAGACCAGCGCCACCACGGAACTGCCGAGGAGCCCGTATCCGGGGAGACTGGCGGCGAAGACCGGCTGGAAGCTGTACGTGATGAACGCCGCCACGATGAGCCAGGTGGGCGAGACGTAAACGGGGATGCCGAAGGGCCGCCCCATCCGCAGTCCGGTGGACTCCTTGACAGGTGTGCTCATGTGCCGCCTTCCCCTCCCGCGCTCCTCGATGCTACGTGCCGGAGCGTGAGATCAGCCTAAGAGCTCGCCCGCCCGTTGCGCACCGTGTGATCGTCGCCGCGACGTCCCGGGAAGGGCGGGGCGGAAGCGTTCTGTCGGCCCGGTGTCCTACAGTTCCGGCATGACCCTCGCCGAAGAGCGCGCCGTGATCGGGGCGCTATCCCCCTCCCGGGCCGGTGACTTCATGACCTGCCCCCTGCTCTACCGGTTCAGGGTGATCGACCAGCTCCCCGAGCGGCCCTCGGCCGCCGCGGTCCGGGGCACGCTCGTTCACGCCGTGCTGGAGCGGCTCTACGACCTGCCCGCGGAGGCGCGGACGGTCGCCGCCGCCCAGGACCTGCTGGAGCCCCAGTGGCAGCGGCTACTCGCCGAGGAGCCCGACTACGCGGGGTTGTTCGAGAACGACGCGGAGCGGGACGCCTGGCTGACCCAGGCCCGCGGCATGGTCGAGCGTTACTTCACGCTGGAGGACCCCCAGCGGCTGGAGCCCGCCGAGCGGGAGATGTACGTCGAGGTCGTGCTCGAAAGCGGGCTGCTGCTGCGCGGCTACATCGACAGGCTCGACGTGGCCCCGACCGGCGAGGTGCGGGTCGTGGACTACAAGACGGGCACGGCGCCGGGGCGCGAGTGGGAGGCCAAGGCGCTGTTCCAGATGAAGTTCTACGCGCTGGCGCTGTGGCGGCGCAGCGGCCAGGTCCCCAGGATGCTCCAGCTGATGTACCTGGGCAACGGTGAGATCATCCGCTACGTCCCCGACGAGGCCGACCTGCGGGCGACCGAGCGCAAGGTCGAGGCGCTGTGGGCGGCCATCGAGCGTGCCGTACGCACCCGTGAGTGGCGCGCCCGCCGCTCCCGGCTGTGCGACTGGTGCGACCACCAGGCGCTGTGCCCGGAGTTCGGCGGCACCCCGCCGCCCGTGCCCGACCGCGAGCCCGGGCTGTCGGCCCGCGTGAGCAGGAGGTCGGCCAGCGACGAGCTGTGACCGCGTCTCCCGGATCTCCCCACGCCTCCCGGATCTCCCAGACCTCCGGGTCCCCCGGCGCTCCCGTGTCCGCGTCTCCCGGATCTCCCCTTGCCCCAGATCTCCCCACGCCTCCCGGATCTCCCAGACCTCCGGGTCCCCCGGCGCTCGCGGGGCCGCGTCTCCCGCGCCCCGGGCGCGTCCGGGGCTGCCGCCTCGCTGCCCGACGCGATCACGTCCGCCCGGCCGAGCCGGAGGCACGCGCACGTCACGTCCCTCGTCGTGCCCGGCCAGTTGGCCTCCGCCGCTCCTCCGCGAGGAGGAGGGGGATATCCCTCCGGGGCAGGGTGGCCTCGGGCGGCGAACGCCTAGATTTGGTACGTGCGCACCACCCCCGGCAATATGCGGTCCTGGCTCAGGGCTCGTCCCCTGGTCTACGACTCGATCCTCGCGGTGGTGCTGACGACCGCGTCCCTGGTGTGGATCGCCTCGGCGGGCCGCGGTGAGGGGGCCGGCTGGCTGCGGCCGGGGACGCCGCGCCCGGCTGACGTGCTCAACCTGGTCCTGGCGGCGGCCTGCACGCTGCCCGTGGCCCTGCGGCGCAGCCGTCCCTTCGTGCTGCTGGTGGCCACCTGCGTCCCCCAGGCGATGCTCGACACGCTCGACTACGACCCCGGTCTGAGCGGGTTCGGCGCGCTCGTCCTGCTCTATTCGGTGGCCGCCTACCGGGGGCTGGCGCTGAGCCTGGTCGCCCTCGTCGTCTCCTTCGCCTCCTACCTGGCCGGCACGGTCGCCGGGGTCATCACCCCGTCGTGGACCGACCATGTCGTCGTCACCGCCGTCCTGCTGCTGTGCTGGGTGTGCGGCCGGGCGCTGCGGCTGCGCCGCGCATACCTCGCCGAGCTGGTGCAGCGGGCCGACCGGCTGGAGCGGGCGCGCGAGGCCGACACCAGGGCCGCCAGGGCCGAGGAGCGCTCCCGCATCGCCCGGGAGCTGCACGACGTCGTGGCCCACCACGTCAGCGTGATGACGGTCCAGGCCGCCGCCGCCCGCAAGATGCTCGACACCAAGCCCGACGTGGCCCGGGACGCCCTGTCCGCGATCGAGGAGATGGGCCGTACGGCGATGGCGGAGATGCGCAGCATCGTCGGCGTGCTGCGCACCGACGGCCCGGCAGAGCGCGGGCCACAGCCGGGCATGCACGACCTGCCCGCGCTGGTGGAGCAGATGCGCGAGGCGGGGCTGCGGACCCAGCTCTCGATCGAGGGCGAGCGGCGCGGCCTGCCGCCCGGGGTGGACCTGGCCGCCTACCGGCTCGTGCAGGAGGCGCTGACCAACAGCCTGCGGCACGCGGGGCCCGCCGCCCGCGCCTGGGTGACCGTACGGCACGAGCCGAACGAGCTGAGCATCCACGTGGAGGACGACGGGCGCGGCGCGGCGGACGAGTCGGTGCGGATCGGAGGCAGGGGCCACGGTCTCGTCGGCATCCGCGAGCGCGTGGCGCTTTATGGTGGAGTTCTGCGGATCGGTCCCCGCACCGGGGGCGGGTTCGAGGTCCGCGCCCGGTTCCCGTTGAAGTGAAGCCCCCACACGTAGAGCCCCTCCGAGGACAGACCATGACGATCAGGGTGTCCCCCTCCACCCGGCGGCCCACCGCCCATTCCCAGACAGACGCATCATGACGATCAGGGTGTTGCTGGTCGACGACCAGCCGCTGCTGCGCACCGGGTTCCGGTTCATCCTGGAGGCCGAGCCTGACGTCACCGTCGTGGGCGAGGCCGGCGACGGCGCGGTGGCCATGGAGCAGTCGCGGGCCCTGCTGCCCGACGTGGTGCTCATGGACATCCGCATGCCCGGCACCGACGGCATCGAGGCGACCCGCCGCATCGTGCGGGAGGCCGCGCCGAGCGCCCACGTGCCGAAGGTGCTCGTGCTGACGACGTTCGACCTGGACGAGTACATCGTTGAGGCGCTGCGCGCGGGCGCGAGCGGGTTCCTCCTCAAGGACGTGCCGCCCGACGAGCTGGTCCAGGCGATCCGCGTGGTGGCGGCCGGCGACGCGATCGTGGCGCCGAGCGTCACCCGGCGGCTGCTGGACAAGTTCGCCACCCGGCTGCCCTCCGCCCACCCGCAGGCCACCCCCGCGCGGGTCGACCGGCTGACCGAGCGCGAGCTGGAGGTGCTGCGCCTGATCGCGAAGGGCATGTCGAACGCCGAGATCGCCGCCGAGCTCGTGGTCAGCGAGACGACGGTGAAGACCCATGTGGGCAACGTGCTGACCAAGCTGGGGCTGCGCGACCGGGTGCAGGCGGTCGTGCTCGCGTACGAGACCGGGCTGATCGTCCCCGGCGCCTTCTCCTGACCACCGCCCTACGACCACGGGAGGAGTGCGGCGGGCCGGGTCATCCCCTGGTAGCGGGCGAGATCAGTACGGAGGGCCGATGCCGGGCGGGGGCGCGCGCCGATAGCGTCATGACAGGGGCGTGGCCGAGGTGGCGGAAACACGCCCCGCCGGTACGGCTCCCGCGGACCGTCTGGGGGAAGACGGCGGGGGCCGTACCGGCGGAAAGACCGGGCGAACAGGCGCGGTGCCAAGGAACCGTGCTAAAGAACCCTGCTGAAGAACCGTGCCGAACAACCCTGCCGAATGACCCTGCTGAACAACCCGGTGGGCGGCTCAGTCGGCGGGCGCGGCGGCCGGCTGCGCGGGTGCCGCGGCCGCGTCGCCGGAGGGGGCGTTCTCGGGGAAGTGGCAGGCCACCTCGTGCCCGGGAGCGAGCGCCACCAGCGGCGGCTCGACCTGCTTGCAGATCTCCTGCGCCTTCCAGCAGCGGGTGTGGAACCGGCAGGCGGGCGGCGGGTTGAGCGGGGACGGAACGTCGCCCTGCAGCCGGATGCGCTCCCGCTCCGTGCGCCGCTTCGGGTCCGGGATCGGGACCGCCGACAGCAGCGCGTTGGTGTACGGGTGCATCGGCGACTCGTAGAGGCCCTTGCGGTCGGCGATCTCGACGATCTTGCCGAGGTACATCACCGCGACGCGGTCGCTGATGTGCCGCACCACCGACAGGTCGTGCGCGATCACCACGTAGGTGAGGTCGAGCTCCTTCTGCAGGTCCTCAAGCAGGTTGACGACCTGGGCCTGGATCGACACGTCGAGCGCGGAGACCGGCTCGTCCGCGATGATCAGCTTGGGCTTGAGCGCGAGCGTCCTGGCGATGCCGATGCGCTGCCGCTGACCGCCGGAGAACTCGTGCGGGTAGCGGTTGTAGTGCTCGGGGTTGAGGCCGACCAGTTCGAGGATCTCCTGGACCGCCTTCTTGGTGCCCTGCTCGGTCTTGATGCCCTGGATCCGGAACGGCGCGCCGACGATGGCGCCGACCGTGTGCCGGGGGTTGAGCGAGCTGTAGGGGTCCTGGAAAATCATCTGCACGTCCCGGCGCAGCGGCCGCAGCCGCCCCTGGGACATGTGGGTGATGTCGGCGCCCTCGAAGACGATCTTTCCGGCGGTCGGCTCGATCAGACGCGTGATGAGGCGTCCGCTGGTGCTCTTGCCGCATCCCGACTCGCCGACCAGGCCGAGGGTCTCGCCCTTCTTCACGTCGAAGCTGATGCCGTCGACCGCCCTGACCGCGCCGACCTGCCGCTTGAGCAGGCCCTTCGTGACCGGGAAGTGCTTCTCCAGCCCCTGTACGGACAGCAAGGGCTCCTCGTTCACGAAGCCTCCAGGTTCGGCTTGATCTCGTTCTCCCAGATGGCGCGCCGCCGCTCGCGCGGCAGGTGGCAGCGCACGAGGTGGCCGCCCTCGGTCTCCAGCAACTCGGGGACCTCCGCCTTGGCCCTTCCGCCCGTACGCTCCTCGAACACGCAGCGCGGGTGGAAGGCGCAGCCGGACGGCACGTTGATCAGCGAGGGCGGCGAGCCCTTGATCGGCATCAGCCGCTCGGTCGGCTCGCGGTCCAGGCGCGGCATAGAGCCGAGCAGGCCCCACGTGTAGGGGTGCTCGGGCCGTTCGAAGATGTCGTCGGAGGTGCCGTATTCGACGCACTTGCCGCCGTACATCACGAGGATGTCGTCGGACAGCTCGGCGACGACGCCGAGGTCGTGCGTGATGATGATCAGCGCGGCGTTGAAGTCGCGCTGCAGGTCGCGCATCAGGTCGAGGATCTGCGCCTGCACGGTCACGTCGAGCGCGGTCGTCGGCTCGTCGGCGATCAGCAGCTCGGGGTCGCAGCTCAGCGCCATCGCGATCATGGCGCGCTGCCGCATGCCGCCGGAGAACTCGTGGGGATAGCTGTCCACGCGGCGCTCCGGCTGCGGGATGCCCACCCGGCCGAGCATGTCGATCGCGTGCTTGCGCGCGACCTTCTTGCTGACGTCGTTGTGGATGCGGTAGGCCTCGATGATCTGGTCGCCGACCGTGTAGAACGGGTGCATCGCCGACAGCGGATCCTGGAAGATCATCGCCATCTTCTTGCCGCGCAGCGCCCGCACGTGCTCCTGGCTGGCGCCGACGAGCTCCTCGCCGTCCAGCCAGATCTCACCGGAGATGCGGGCGCGCCCGCCCTTGTGCAGGCCGAGGATGCCGAGGCTGGTCACGCTCTTGCCGGAGCCGGACTCGCCGACGATGCCGAGCGTCTTGCCCCGCTCCAGGCTGAACGACAGCCCGTCGACCGACTTGACCAGACCGTCGTCGGTCGGGAAGTGGATCCGCAGGTCCTTCAGTTCCAGGAAGCTCATCCCAGCCTCACCCTCGGATCCACGACGGCGTACAGGAGGTCGACGATCAGGTTCGCACAGACCACGAAGAACGCGGCGACCAGCGTCACGCCCATGACCTTGGGCAGGTCCTGGTTGGTGATCGCGTCGATCGCGTACTTGCCCATGCCGGGCAGCGAGTAGGTGCTCTCGGTGAGCACGGCGCCGCCGAGCAGCAGGCCGAGGTCGAGGCCGAAGATCGTGAGGATCGGGGTGAGCGCTCCGCGCAGGCCGTGTTTGATCACGACCCTCCGCTCGTTCAGGCCCTTGGCCCGTGCGGTGCGGATGTAGTCCTCGTTCATCGTCTCGAGCATGCCCGCCCGGGTGAGCCGCGCGTATCCGGCGGCGTACAGGAAGGCCAGCGTGATCCACGGCAGGATCAGGTTGTAGGCCCACATCGCCGGGTTCTCGTCGAACGGCGTGAAGCTGCCGCCCGGGGCGGTGATGCGGAACGGATGACCGTAGCTGAAGATGACCAGCGAGACGATGCCGGTGAAGAAGATCGGCAGTGACACGCCGGCCAGGGCGACGCCCATCGCGGCGCGGTCGAAGAAGCTGCCGCGTCTCAGCGCGGACAGCACGCCGGTCGCCACACCGGCTAACACCCAGATGACGGCGGCCCCGATGGCCAGCGAGATCGTCACGGGCAGCCGGTCGAGCAGGTCGGGCCAGACAGGGAGCCGGGTGAGGAAGGAGTAGCCGAAGCAGGGCGCCGGGCAGTGCTCCACACCGGGGCCGTAGTCGTAGTCGGCGCCGGCGACGATGCCCTTGGCGAACCGCCCGTACTGCACGATCAGCGGATCGTTGAAGCCGAGCTTGTCGGCCGCGAGCTTGACCTCCTGCGCCGAGGCGGTGCGCCCCACGTAGCGCGCGGCCAGGCTCTCCGAGGTGGCGCCCGCCAGGCGGGGCACCAGGAAGAAGATGGCGAACGTGATGATGCTCACGATGGTGAGCATCACCACCGCCCAGATCAGCCGCCGGATGATGTATGTGACCACAGTCCCCCCGGCTCCGGGGGCCGGCCCTGCCGGACCGGCCCCCTTGCCGCGTTCACGCGTCTATCGGATCTGTCTGGTCTCGGCGGACGCTTACTTGACGCCCATGCCGAGGTAGTCGTACATGCCGTACGCGTCGTTGACGAAGACGTTCGTGGCGTTCTTGCTGCGCACGAGCAGGGTCTTCGTCCACACGTTCGGCAGGATGAAGGCGTCTTCCATGACCTTCTTGTCGATCTGGGTCCAGATCGCGTTGCGGGCGTTGGTGTCGGTCTCCAGCATCGCCTTGTCGATCAGCTTGTCGACCTCGGGGTCGCGGACGCTGATGTTGGAGGAGCCGCCGGTGTCACGGATGACGCGGCTGTCGACGATCTGCTGCAGGAAGCCGAAGCCGTCGGGCCAGTCGGACTGCCAGCCGTTCATGGCCAGGCCGATCTTGTTGTCCTTGGCGTAGCCCGGCTTGCCGGCGTACAGGGCGAAGTAGTCGGCCTGCGGGAACGGCTTGAGCGTGAGCTTGATGCCGACTCGGCCGAGGGACTGCTGCAGCGCCTCGGCGGCCGCCTTCTCCTTGGGCCGCTCGGCGCGGTAGGCGATGTTGGTCTCGAAGCCGTCAGGCTGGCCGCAGGCGGTCAGCGCCTCCTTGGCCTTGGTCAGGTCGCCCGTGTTGTCGGCGCCCGGCGGGTAGAGGTTGAAGTCCTCGTGGCCGGGGATGGCCGGCGGCAGCAGGCTGGTCGCGATCTGACCACCGGAGAACTCGCCGCCCCACGCGGTCTGCAGGGACACCTTGTCGGTGGCGTACTCGACGGCCTTGCGGCAGTCGATGTTGTCCAGCGGCGGGACGTTGCCGTTGATCGAGGTGTACCAGAGGCGGGTGCTCGTCGGGTTGTCCGAGTTCGCCTTCAGGGCGGGGTCGGACAGGACCCGGCCGAGGGCCGCCGACTGGATGCCGATGCCCGCGACGTCGACGTCGAGGTCGCCGGCGAGGATCCGGTTGTCGATGTCGTCGGCGTTGACGTTGGTGGAGACCTCGTAGCCGTCAGGCAGAGCCTTGCGGTTCGGGTCGGTCGCCGGGTCCCACTGGTCGTTGCGGACGAGCGTGAAGCCCTTGCCGATCTCGTTCTTCTCGAACTTGTACGGCCCGGTGGCGATCACGTGCTCCTTGTACTTCGCACCGGTGTCCTTGTCCTTGGGGACCGGGATCGTGGCCGGAAGCTGGGCGAAGTAGTCGAAGTTGCTCAGCGGCTGCTTCAGGTGGAAGACGATCGTGTAGTCGTCGGGCGTCTCGATCGCGCTGTCGGTGTTGACGTCCTTCGACTTGTACGCGCCCTTGTAGTCCTTGGGCCAGTTGAGGAAGTCGTTGAAGTAGGTGTACCCGTCGGGGAACACCTCCTTGTCGAACGACCGCTCCACGGCGTACTTCACGTCCTTGGACGTCACCGGGGTGCCGTCCTCGAACTTGATGCCCTTCTTGAGCTTGTACGTCCAGGTCTTGGCGTCGTCACTCGGCGTGCCCAGGCTCTCGGCGAGGTCGGGGACGAGCTCGTTGCCCTCCTTGCCCACGGCGGACTTGAACATCAGCAGCGAGCGGCCGTACAGGCGGATGAAGTTCCAGGAGTAGCCGTAGTAGGTGTCGCCCGGGTCGAGGGAGTCCCAGTCACCGCCGTTGGCGAACTTGAGGATGCCGCCCTTCTTGTCCGACGGGTTCACGATGCCCGTGAGGGCCGCGTTGAACTCGCCGGTCGCGGTGGCGCCGCCCGCGGCGTCGCCACCGGAGGACGACGACGACGTGCCGCTGCCCGAACCGCCGCCACAGGCGGCCACGGCAAGGGCGAGCACGGCGCCGATGGCAGCCACACCCAGTCTTCTTCTTAGCATTGCAAACCCCTTGGTGATAGGAGCCGGGGACTTTACGAGAAGGGAAGGGCTCAGCGGGCCTTCGGGTCGAGAGCGTCCCGCAGGCCGTCGCCGAACAGGTTGAACGCCAGGACCGTGATGAAGATCGCCATGCCGGGGAAGAACATGAAGTGCGGGATCGTGTAGAACCGCACCGCGTCCGACAGCATGCCGCCCCAGGTGGGGGTGGGCGGGCGCACGCCGACGCCGAGGAACGACAGCGCCGCCTCGAACAACACGTTCGTGGGGATCAGCAGAGTCGCGTAGACGAGGATCGGCGCGACCAGGTTCGGCAGCAGCTCGCGGAAGATGATGTACGGCCCGCGCGCCCCGAGGCTGCGCGCCGCGTCCACGAACTCCCGCTCGCGCAGCGACAGCGTCTGCCCCCGGATGATGCGCCCGATGTACGGCCAGTTGAAGAAGCCGATGATGAACACCAGCAGCGAGACGCGCAGCGTGTCGCCGGTCAGGCCGAACGCCGTGTCGGGCACGATGCCGGCCAGCGCGATCGCGAAGACCAGCAGCGGGAAGGCCAGGAAGACGTCCATGGTCTTGCTGATGATCGAGTCGACCAGGCCGCCGAAGTAACCGGCGGTGACCCCGAGCAGGGTGCCGATGACCACCGAGAGCAGCGTGGCCAGGAAGGCGATGAGCAGCGAGATCCGCGCGCCGTACACGACGCGGCTGAAGATGTCGCGGCCGTTCACCGGCTCGATGCCGAACAGGTGGTCGAGGCTGATGCCGGTGCCCGTCTTGGGCGCCATCGTGGAGGAGTCGATGAGGTTGGAGTTGAACTGCGTCGGGTCCTGCCCGAACACCCCGACGATCACCGGCGCGAAGACCGCGACCAGGATCAGGAAGATGACGATCAGACCACCGGCGAGGGCGACCTTGTCGCGCTTGAGCCGCATCCAGGCGATCTGACCGAGAGACCTGCCCTGGATCGCCTTGCCGCCCGAGGCGTCGACGACGGCCTCCGGCGCGGCCTCTGTGTCCCCACCGGTGACGTCCATCGGCGCGGTCATCGATCCTCCTTCGCCCTGCCCGAGCGCACCGCAACAGCGGTGACGGGCTCGGGATAGCCCGGGATCGATCCGGCGACGAAGTAGCTGCGGCCGCTTACGACCTTGCCTCGCACGGCCATGTGGTGCAGGCCCCCTGGATCCCAGACGACATTGTCCGAAGGGGTCGCGTGGTGTGCGACCCCCGGAGGCAGAATCTATGGTCTGAGCTGGGCTGACCAGTCCCCAGGGGGCCGCTGTGGCTCAACTGTGATTCACGCGAAACTCATTCGTGTTGATCTTGAAGGGAATGTCCGCGTCCCGTTTCGATTATGTCGTGGAACTGTAACATTGCACTGGCCGGTAACTTCGTCTCACGATGTGAGATCGATCAGCTGATCCCCCGGCGCTTGAGAATGTCCTCGATGTCCGAGAAATCATCTGCTGCGGACTGTTCCACCTGTCGTGGTGCCATCTTTCCGGTCTGTGCCGTTTTAGACGTGGCCGTCTTGGACGTTCCGGGCTCGGCGGCGCGTTCGGACGCCGCGGCGCCGCCACCCTGCTCCGGCCGTGCCGTACGGGCCCGGGACAGGGCGCGGCCGCGCAGCGTGCCGGAGACGACGAAAAGCAGCGCCGACAGACCGGCCAGGACCACCCCGGCCCAGACCGCGGGCGACAGGACCAGGCCGGTCACGAAACCCACCGCCGCCGCGCCGATGTTCCAGATCGTCCGCAGCGCGCCGGTGAGATAGGCGGCCAGCGGCAGCAGTGACCAGGCGGTGGCGCGCAGGCCGGCGGTCACCCCCCGCCGCCGGAAGGCCAGGTAGCTGAGCCCGACGCCCACCGCGGTGAGGCCGGCGCACAGCGGCAGCCAGGCGATGTCGGTGAAATTCATGAGGGCCCCCTCGATCCACGGCGTACCCCCATCCTGGCACCCGCGCGACGATCATGCGGGGGTCCGCGTTACCGGATGAGCCCCCGCAGGAAATCGACGTCCACGTCGAGCAAAGAGGGCATCACGACCCGGCCCGGCGCCTGGGCGATCGGCAGGACGCCCGGCACGGCGACGACCCTGCACCCCGCGGCGGTGGCGGAGGCGACGCCGTTCGGCGAGTCCTCCAGCGCGACGCACCGCTCCGGGTCCACCGACAGCAGGCCGGCCGCGGTCAGGTAGGGCTCCGGGTGCGGCTTGGTGCAGGTGACGTCGTCGGCCGTCACGACGACCTCGAAGTGCTCCCGGCCGACGGCCTTGAGCACGGCGTCGGCGATGATCCGCAGCGACGAGGTGACAAGCGCGGTGCGCACCCCCTGGTCGCCGAGCCCCCGCAGCAGTTCGAGGGCTCCCGGCATGGGCTCGACGCCCCTCGACAGGCGGCTCTCCATCCCGTCGATCAGCCAGTCCCCCACGATCGCGGGATCGACATCGGCCTGCGTCAGCTCCAGCATGTACGCGACGGTGCGGTCCCAGGAGCCGCCCACGAGCTGTTCCTGGTGCTCCGGGCCCCAGTCACCGCCGAGGCGGGTGACCACCTCGGTCTCGACCTCGAACCACACCCCTTCGGTGTCGACGAGCAATCCGTCCATGTCGAACAGCACGGCGTCCACGTGGCCCCTTCCCCCGGCGAGACCCCCGAAGAGGGGGGACCAACATGGTAAGGGGTGCCCGTGGACGCCCGTGCGGCCGGTCGGACGTTGAAGTGTCAGACGTTGAAGTACTTCGCCTCGGGGTGGTGGACGACCAGTGCGGAGGTGGCCTGCTCGGGGTGAAGCTGGAACTCCTCCGACAGCGTCACGCCGATGCGCGCGGGGTCGAGCAGCTCCATGACCTGCACCTGGTCTTCCAGGTTGGGGCAGGCCGGGTAGCCGAAGGAGTAGCGGCAGCCGGTGATGTTCACCTTGAGCATGTCGGCCAGCGACTCGTCGCCGCCGATGCCCAGCTCCGACCGCACCCGGGCGTGCCAGTATTCGGCCAGCGCCTCGGTGAGCTGCACCGACAGACCATGGAGCTCCAAATATTCGCGGTAGGCGTCCTTGGCGAACAGCTCGGCCGTGGCCTCGCTGATCCGGTTGCCCATCGTGACGACCTGGAAGGCGACGACGTCGGTCTCCCCGGACTCGCGGGAGCGGAAGAAGTCGGCCAGGCACAGGTGCCGGTCGCGCCGCTGCCTCGGGAAGGTGAAGCGGGTGCGCTCCTTGCCGTCGTCGTCCAGGATGATCAGGTTGTCGCCCTCGCTGACGCAGCGGAAGTAGCCGTAGGCGACCGCCGCCTCCAGCAGGTTCTCCGTCTGCAGCCGCTCCAGCCACATCCGCAGCCGCGGCCTGCCCTCGGTCTCGACCAGCTCCTCGTACGACGGGCCGTCGCCGCCCCGGGCTGCCTTGAGGCCCCACTGGCCCATGAACGTCGCCCGCTCGTCGAGGAAGGCGGCGTAGTCGGCCAGCGGGATGCCCTTCACGATCCGGTCGCCGAAGAACGGCGCGGCGGGCACCGGGTTGTCGGCGGCGACGTCGGGGCGGGCCGGCAGGTCCTCCTCGGCGGTCCGCGTGAGCGTCGCGCCGGTCTTCACCCGCCGCGCGCGCAGCGGCGGCAGCGCCGCGCCGTCCTCGCCGCGCTTGACCGCCATGAAGGCGTCCATGAGGCGCAGGCCCTCGAACGCGTCGCGCGCGTAGCGGACCTCGCCCCGATAGAGATCGGCCAGGTCCTGCTCGACGTACGCCCTGGTCAGGGCGGCGCCGCCGAGCAGCACCGGGAACTTGTCGGCGATCCCCCGGGAGTTCATCTCCTCGAGGTTCTCCTTCATGACCACGGTGGACTTGACCAGGAGCCCGGACATGCCGATCACGTCGGCGTGGTGCTCCTCGGCGGCCTCCAGGATCGCCGAGACCGGCTGCTTGATGCCGAGGTTCACGACGTCGTAGCCGTTGTTGGACAGGATGATGTCCACCAGGTTCTTGCCGATGTCGTGGACGTCGCCCTTGACCGTGGCCAGCACGATGCGGCCCTTGCTGCTGCCCTCGACCTTCTCCATGTGCGGTTCGAGGTAGGCCACGGCCGTCTTCATCACCTCGGCCGACTGCAGCACGAAGGGCAGCTGCATCTCGCCGGAGCCGAACAGGTCGCCGACGACCTTCATGCCGTCGAGCAGCACGTCGTTGATGATCTCCAGGGCGGGCCGCTGGGCGAGGGCCTCGTCGAGGTCGGCCTCCAGGCCCTTGCGCTCGCCGTCGATGATGCGCCGCTTGAGCCGCTCCCACAGCGGCAGCCCGGCCAGCTCGGCCGCCTTGCCGGCCTTCATGGACGCCGCGTCGACGCCCTCGAACAGCTCCATGAACCGCTGCAGCGGGTCGTAGCCCTCGCGCCTGCGGTCGTACACGAGATCGAGCGCGACCTGCCGCTGCTCGTCCGGGATCCGGTTCATCGGCAGGATCTTGGACGCGTGCACGATCGCCGAGTCGAGCCCCGCGTTGACGCACTCGTTGAGGAAGACGCTGTTCAGCACCATGCGGGCCGCCGGGTTGAGGCCGAACGACACGTTGGAGACGCCGAGCGTGGTCTGCACGCCGGGATAGCGGCGCTTGAGCTCGCGGATCGCCTCGATCGTCTCGATGCCGTCGCGCCGCGTCTCCTCCTGGCCGGTGGCGATGGGGAACGTCAGGCAGTCGACGATGATGTCCTCGACCCGCATGCCCCAGGTGTTCACCAGGTCCTCGATGAGCCGGGTGGCGATGCGCACCTTGCCCTCGGTGGTGCGGGCCTGGCCCTCCTCGTCGATGGTCAGCGCGACCACGGCCGCGCCGTGCTCCTTCACCAGGCGCATGATCTTCTGGTAGCGCGAGTCGGGGCCGTCGCCGTCCTCGAAGTTCACCGAGTTGACCACGGCCCGGCCGCCGAGCATCTCCAGCCCCGCCTCCAGCACGGCGGGCTCGGTGGAGTCGATCACGATCGGCAGCGTGGAGGCGGTGGCGAACCGGAACGCCAGCTCCTTCATGTCGGCGACCCCGTCGCGGCCGACGTAGTCGACGCACAGGTCGAGCATGTGCGCGCCGTCGCGGGCCTGGGCCCGGGCGATCTCCACGCACTCCTCGTAGTCGCCGGCCAGCATCGCCTCGCGGAACGCCTTGGAGCCGTTGGCGTTGGTCCGCTCGCCGATGGCGAGGTAGGAGGTGTCCTGCCGGAACGGCACGTGCTGGTAGAGCGACGCCGCCCCCGCCTCGGGACGGGGCCGCCGCTCGCCGCGGGCGCGGCCGCCCACCCGCTCGACCACCTGGCGCAGGTGCTCGGGAGTGGTGCCGCAGCAGCCGCCGACCAGTGCGAGGCCGTAGTCGCGGGTGAACGCCTCGTGCGCGTCCGCCAGCTCACCCGGGCTCAGCGGATAGTACGCGCCGTCGGCCGTGAGCTGCGGCAGACCGGCGTTCGGCATGCAGGAGATCGGGATCCGCGAGTGCCTGGCGAGGTAGCGCAGGTGCTCGCTCATCTCGGTCGGGCCGGTCGCGCAGTTGAGGCCGATCAGGTCGACGCCGAGCGGCTCGATCGCGGTCAGCGCGGCGCCGATCTCGGAGCCGAGCAGCATCGCGCCGTTGGTCTCGATGGTGACCTGCGTGATGATCGGCACGTCGCGCCCTGCGGCCTCGACCGCCCGCTTGGCGCCGACGACCGCCGCCCGCACCTGCAGCAGGTCCTGGCAGGTCTCGATGATCAGGGCGTCCGCCCCGCCCGCGATCAGGCCGGCCGCGTTGTCGCGGTAGGCGTCGCGCAGCGTCTCGTACGGCAGGTGGCCGAGCGTGGGCAGCTTCGTGCCGGGACCCATCGAGCCGAGGACGAACCGGGGCTTGTCCGGCGTCGACCAGTGGTCGGCACGCTCCCTGGCCAGCCGCGCGCCCGCCTCGGAGAGCTCGAAGATGCGGTCCTCGATGCCGTACTCGCCCAGGGCCGCCCGGTTGGCGTTGAAGGTGTTGGTCTCGACGCAGTCGACGCCCACCTCCAGGTATGCGTCGTGCACGGCCCGTACGATGTCCGGACGGCTCACGTTGAGCACGTCGTTGCAGCCCTCGTGGCCCTGGAAGTCGTCAAGGGTGGGGTCGTAGGACTGCAGCATCGTCCCCATGGCTCCGTCGGCGATCAGGATTCGCTCGGACAGCACTTCTCGGAACGACGGTCTGCTGGTCATGGAGGCAAGCCTATCGGCCCCGACGGACGGAACATCGTCAGCGCGCGTGAAACGGGAATAGCGGTCGCGCGGGCGACGGCGGGCCCGTGTCCGCCCGGCGATCCGCCGCAGGTCAGCGCCACTACGACGGACCGGTGCCCGGCGGAGGTGACGTATGGGGGCCCTCACCGAATAGTCTTGGACTGAGCCATACTGCACAAGGCCAGTGAGGAGGCGGCGCGTGATCGAGTTCGAAGGGCTCCCCGAGCTCGTCGACCCGGTGCTGATCGCCGCGTTCGAGGGGTGGAACGACGCCGGCGAGGCGTCCAGTGGTGTGCTCGCGCACCTCGAATCCGAGTGGAAGGCCACCCCACTCGTCGAGCTGGACCCCGAGGACTACTACGACTTCCAGGTGACCCGGCCGGTGGTCGAGCTCGGCGACGGCGTGACCCGCTCCATCGTCTGGCCGACGACCCGGCTGCTGCTGGCGCGCCCGCCGGGCGCCAAGCGCGACGTGGTGCTGCTGCGCGGCATCGAGCCCAACATGCGGTGGCGGTCGTTCTGCGCCGAGATCGTCGGGCTCTGCCACGACCTCGGCATCGAGCTGGCCATCCTGCTCGGCGCGCTGCTCAACGACTCGCCGCACACCCGGCCGGTGCCGATCACCGGCTCGGTCAGCGACCCCGGCATGGCCCGCGCGCTCAACCTGGAGCTGACCAAATACGAGGGCCCGACGGGCATCGTGGGCGTGCTGCAGCACACCCTCGGCACCGCCGGGCTGCGGACGGTGTCCCTGTGGGCGTCGGTCCCGCACTACGTCGCCCAGCCGCCCAACCCCAAGGCCACGCTGGCGCTGCTGCGCCGCATCGAGGACATGCTCGACATCCCGATGCCGTACGGCGACCTCGCCGAGGAGGCGCGGGCCTGGGAGCACGGCGTGGACGAGCTGGCGGCCCAGGACAGCGAGGTGGCCGAATACGTGCGTGAGCTTGAAGAGCGCAAGGACGCGGCCGAGCTGCCCGAGGCCAGCGGCGACGCCATCGCGGCGGAGTTCGAGCGCTACCTGCGCCGCCGCGACCGCGGCACCGACCGCTGACCCCTGCGTCCGCTCCCTGTGTCGGACTCCTACGCCTGAGCCCTGGCTCCGGGCCCCGCGTCAGCCGATGTGGCCGGCCGGTCCCTCCGTTCGGGGGACGGCCGACCGGCCGGTTCGGCGTGATCAGGGCGGCCCTGGCGGCGGGATCGGTCAGGCCGGCCACCAGCTCAGGTAGCGCTCGCCGGTGTCCGGGAAGATCGTCACGACCGTCCGCCCCGACAGGTCCCGCCGGCGGGCGAGCGCGGCGCAGCCGTACGCCGCCGCGCCGGACGAGACCCCGACCAGCAGCCCGGTGGTGGCCGCGATGCGCCGGGTCATGGCGGCCGCCTCGCCGTCCGGCACGGTGATCACCTCGTCGATCAGCGTGACGTCGGTGACGGGGCTGATGAAGCCGCCGTTGAGGCCGGGGATCCGGTGCGGCCCCGGGGCGCCTCCCGACAGCAGGGGCGAGCCCTCCGGCTCCACCGCGACGACGCGCAGCCCGGGGTTGCGCTCGCGCAGGTAGCGGGCGGTTCCGGTGAGCGTGCCGCCGGTCCCGACCCCGCACACCAGCACGTCGACCTGACCGCCGGTGGCGGCCCAGATCTCCGGTCCGGTGGTCGTGTAGTGGGCCATGACGTTGGCGGGGTTCTCGTGCTGGCGGGCGTACCAGGACCCGGGGAGGGCGGCGTGCAGCTCCGTCGCCCGGTCCACGCAGCCCTGGAAGCCGAGGGTGTGGTCGGTGAACTCGACCCGCGCGCCCAGCATGCGCAGGGTCAGCGTGCGCTCCCGGGAGGCGTTGTCCGGCATCACGACCACGCACGGGTATCCCCGGCTGACCGCGAGCGCCGCCAGGGCGATGCCGGTGTTGCCGGAGGTCGACTCGATCACGGTGGCGCCGGGGGTCAGCGCCCCGGACGCCTCGGCCTCCTCGATCATGCGCAGCGCCACCCGGTCCTTGATGCTCGACAGCGGGTTGGCCGCCTCCAGCTTGGCGAGCACGGTGACGTCCGGGGGCAGGCCGTCGAGGGAGAGCCGGAGCAGGGGCGTGTCGCCGATGAGGTCGTCGATCCTGGCCGCGATGTCGCCGCCGATCAGCGGGATCATGCCTGCTCCTTCTCGGCCACGAGCAGGTATTCGTGCGAGCGGTTGGTCACCATCGGGCCGTCGTCGCTCACCGGCCAGTTGTAGCAGTGGATCCGCTCGTCGCCGAGGATCAGATGGCGGCCGAGGACCCGGGCGACGTCCCAGGCCAGCGGCACGAACCTGCCGGCCAGGCGGCGGTTCTGCACGGCGAACACCGCCCGCGCGCCGGGCCGCATGACCTTCGCCACCGCGGCCAACGCCTCGTCGATCGCGCTCAGATACTCGTCGTAGTCGCGCAGCGCGTAGAACTGGCCCTCCACGGTGGAGTCGGTGTCGAGGTTGGTGCCGAAGTAGGGCAGGTCGGCCAGGACGAAGTCCACCGACTCCGGCGGCAGCGGCGGCGTGCGGGCGTCGCCGCACAGCATGGTCTGGCCGGGATACGCCTCCAGGCGCCTGCGCGCCTGCTCCGCGCGCTCCGGCGAGACCTCAAGGCCGATCCCCTTCCGGCCCTCGACCGCGCACGCCACCAGCGTGGTGCCCCAGCCGGCGAACGGGTCGAGCACGACGTCGCCCGGCTCGGTCATCTCCACGATCAGCGGCCTCAGCTGGCTGACCCAGCCGCACTGGCCCGCCGCCTCCGGCAGCGCGAACGCGGGGTCCTCTCCCTGCAGCACGTGCCAACTCGATCTGCCCATCACTCAACACCAGCCTTCTGTGTCGCCGTCGCGGCGCGACGGTCGTCCGTGTCCGTCTTTCCGGGGTCTTCGAGAAGGTCTTCCGGGTCTTCGGGGTTCTCGGGGTCTTCGGGGTTCTCGGGGTCTTCGGAGTCCTCGGGGACTTCGGGGTCGTCGGGGACCCGCGCGTGGACGGCCCGGGCGGGCAGCCGGGGCTCCAGGCGGAGCATGGTGAGGGCCGAGCCGGAGACGCCCGCCGCGAGCAGCAGCCACATGGAGACCGGCGACAGGCTCAGCAGCGCGGTCAGCACGGCCGGGGCCAGCGTGATCGGGATCGCCCAGGAGAACTGGTAGACCGCCATGTATCTGCCCCGGGTCTCCTCGGGGGCCGCGCTCGACACGAGCGCCGACAGCGGCGCGCCGTGCAGCATCTCCCCCAGCGTGAACAGCGCCGTCGCGGCGAACACCCCGGCCAGCGCGACCGGCCGGACGGGTACCCCGGCCAGCAGGGCGAACGCCGCGAACGACGCCCCGAACGTGGCGGCGCCCGCCGCGACCGTACGGGTGCGCCGATAGCGGATCAGCCGCCGCGTCACCGGGATCTGCAGCAGCGCGATGCCGACGGTGTTGACCGCGTACAGCACGCCGACCAGCGAGGCCGGGACGCCCAGCTCCTGGGTGACGTAGACGGGCAGCGCCACCGACAGCACCATGTAGCCGAAGGCGGTCGGCACGTTCTGCAGGGTCAGGGCGAGGAACGTCCGGTCGCGTAGGACGAGCCGGTATCCCCCGCTCCCCCGGGCCGCCGCCGGAGCCGGTGCGGCCGCACCTGCCCGCGTGGCCGTACGATCCCGCCCGCCGGGAACGGGGATCGTACGGAGGATCAGCGCGGCGCCCGCGAACGCGGCGGCGCTGACGAGCACGATCACCCGGTAGGCGGCGTCGCTGCCCAGGCCGAGCGCGGCGCCCGCGATGAGGCCGCCCGCGCCGAGGCCGGCGTTGCGCAGGCTGCGCTGCGCGGCGAGGAGCCTGTCGCGGTCCGCGCCCCGCGCGATGGCGGCGACGAACGACTGGATCGACGGCGGGTAGGAGCCGTCGCCGAGCGCCACCAGCGCCACCGCGAGGAACATCGTCAGCGGCGAGTCCACCAGCGGGTAGGCGGCGAACCCCACGGCACGCACCAGATAACCGCCCACGACGACGGCCCGCGCGCCGAAGCGGTCGACGAGCACGCCCGCGATCGGGTTGGCGACCAGGCTGAACAGCGCCGCCGCGGTCATGATGACGCCGACCCGCTCGATCGGCAGCCCGGTGACGTGGTGGAAGAACAGCAGCGACAGGGGCAGGTACATGCCGCTGCCGGTGGAGTCGACCACCATGCCGGCCATGTAGCGCGCCTGCGTCGACGGGCGGATCACGACGGCACCGCCCCGATCCGCACCTGCTCCTCCAGCCGCGCCCCGAGCGAGCGCAGCCTGCGCTCGCACTCCGCGCGGGTGGGGGCCGAGGCGATGGCCACGGTGAGGAAGTCGGCCGAGCCCGCGGCGGGCGGGACCACCTGGCCCGGCCGCGCGTAGAGCCAGAAGTGCTCCACCCAGGGCTCCTGCGGGACGTCGGGCAGCGCGTGGATGAGGCCGGGCCGCTTCATCATCAGCACCTGACCGGCCATCCGGGCCGGCTCCGGCCGCCGCCCCGGCCGTACGGCCCGCTCCACGTCGGGCAGCGGAAGGCCGAGCTGGGCCCGGATGGAGCACTCGGCGAGGTTGACCCCGAACAGAGTGTGGAAGACCTCGCGGATCTTCCCGCCGCCGGACCGGCAGGCGATCTCGCACAGCACCAGCCGGTCGTCGGGCGTGTGGAAGATCTCCGCGTGGAACGCGTGGTCGCGCAGCCGCCCGCCGGGCCGCCGCAGCGCCGCCAGCGTCCGCCCGGTCAGCTCCAGCAGGCGGCCGGTGAGCGGGTCGCCGGGGTCGAGCGCCAGGTCGACCCGGGAGCCCGGGTCGCTGCCGAACGACGCAAGCTCGTACTGGTACTGCGAAGGCCAGGCGAGCACGACCTCGCCGTCCACCACCAGCCCGTCGACGTGGCACATGCGGCCGGGCACGTACGCCTCCAGCAGCAGGTCGTCGCGCTGCCCGTCGTGCCCCGGGCCGTACGCCTCGGCGAGGAAGGCCGTCAGCGCGTCGCCGTCGCGCAGGATGCGCAGGCCGATGGAGTTGAAACCGGCCCTGTTCTTGACCACCAGGGGGAACCCGTGGACGCCCGCGAAGTCCAGCACGTCGGCGGTGGTCCGCGGCACCGTGTGGGGCGCGACCTCCACGCCCGCCCGCGCCGCGTGCTCCTTCATCAGGGCCTTGTCGCGGAACGGCAGCACGTCGGCGGCCCGCGCGCCGGGCAGCCCGAGCTCCTCGCGCAGGGCGGCCACGCGCAGCACGTCGGCCTCGTGCTCCCCGATCAGGTGGGTGGCGCCATATTCGGCGACGAGCCGCGCGACCCGCCCGGCCACCTCGTCGTCGTGGTCGAAGAGCTCCAGGTGGGTGTAGCCGAGGTTCCCCTCGGGGATCCGCTCGCCGAACGGCTCGAACCTGTCGCGGGCGGCGAGGATGACCACCGGGCCCTCGTGGTCGCGCAGCCAGCGGTCGTACGGGAACGGCTCCAGCGGGTTGCGGTGCACGATGACGACGCTCATGTCACTCCCTCGCCCGGCGGCTCGGGGTTCGTTGCCTCGCCCCTTCATGCCGGCACCTCCGCGAGGGACCGCGCCTCGGCCACCTGCGCGAGCCAGGTGCGCCCGTCCTCGCCGGCGACCCGGATCCGGATCGCCTCGTCGATGACCTCCGCGCCGCGGCGGATCGCCGCCTCCGTGTCCGGGCCGGTCACCGCCACCAGGCCGAGCCGGTCCCAGTTGTCGCGCAGCGCGTGCACGGTGTCGCCGGGCTTGGCCGTGACGCGCACGTCGAGCACGCCCTCCCGCGCCGCGGCGTCGGCGACGCCCTCCACCGACTCGACCCGCCCCGGCTCGCTCACCAGGGAGCGCACGCTGGCCCCCGCGTGCGCCTCCGGCCGGTCCGGCAGCTCGGGGACCAGCCGGAACGGCCAGCCAAGGGCATACTCGATCAGGTCGATGCCGTACGCCCCCCGCACGAGCTCCGGGATCATGTCGCCGGCGACGCGGTTGTGGCTCTCGATGACCACCGGGCCGTGCGGGCCGAGCCGCAGCTCTGTGTGCGTCACGCCGTCCCTGAGACCGATCAGGTCGAGGAAGCGGCACACGCTCGCGCGGATCCGCTCCCGCACCGGCTCGTCCAGCCGGGCGGGCACGGCGTGGCCGAGCTCGGCGAACCGGTCGGGGTGCACGAACTTCTCGGTGATCGCCACCACGACGTGGCGGCCCGCGAAGCTGAACGCCTCGACGCTGAACTCCGGCCCCTCGACGTACTGCTCCATGAGGAAGTCCTGCAGGAGGAACATGGTGGAGACCCGGTCGGTGCGGGTGCCGCGCAGCCCTTCCACCGCGGCCCAGACCCGCTCGGCGTCCTCCGGTCCTGCGACGCGGTGGACGCCGATGCTCGCGGTCGCGTCGGCCGGCTTGACGATGAACGGATAGCCGTGGGCGGCGCCGAAGGCGTCCAGGTCCTCGCGGCGCAGGAGCGGCGCGGCGGCCACCGCGGAGGGGTCGAGCTCCGCGCCCGGAACCGACGCGAGGTGACGGCGCATGGCCAGTTTGTCGCGGAACCTCCGGGTGACCTCATAACCGGTGCCGCCCAGGCCGAACAGGTCGTTGACCCGTCCCGCGTTCTCCAGCCCGGGCTCGGTGATCGACAGCGCGACGCGGAACCCAGGCTCCCGCCACAGCCGCCTGGCGACGGGCTCGACCGCCGCCCAGTCGGTGTAGTCGAGCACGCGCAGGACGTCGGCGAGCTCCTCCTGCTCGGCGCTGACCTTGGTGGGGTGCTGGAGCAGCAGGACGGTCAGCCCGAGCTCCTTGGCCTTGCGCACGGTCTCGTCGGTGGCGCCGACTATCAGGACCGTGCTGTCCGGATTCATCGATCCACTCCTTTCGTCGGGGGGTCGGGGCAGGTCGGCTCCGGCCGTACGGGCCGGGACGCCGCCGCGTGGCGCGGAAACGGTGCCGGCTGGGGCGAGGACGCGCGCGCCGGCGGGCACGTCGTCGAGGACGAGCGCCCGCGCCCCGATGACGGCGTCGTCCCCCACGCGCACCGGGCCGAGAACGGTCGCCCCGGCGCCCAGCACCACACGGGCTCCGATCACCGGGTGCCGCCGTTCCCCGTCCGCGCGGAGGTTGTCGCGCCACCAGCCGACCGCCCCGAGGGTCACCTGGTGGTAGATGGTCACGTCGTCGCCCACGACCGCGGTCTCCCCGATCACCACGGCCGCGCCGTGGTCGACGAAGACCCTGCGTCCCAGCTCCGCGCCCGGATGGATCTCCACTCCGGTGACGTGGCGTGCGAGGAGCATCAGCAGCCGGGCCGGCAGCCGCCTGCCACGCCGGTGCAGCCGGTGGGCGATCCGGTGCAGCCACAGTGCAGGCAGCACCGGGTGCAGCAACGCCTCCTTCCGGTCGCGTACGGACGGGTCCCGTTCGACGATCGTCCGCAGGTCCTCGGCCAGGAGACGCGGCAGTCTCACCGGCCGTTCGCTTCCCGGGGGCGGCGGAGAAGACCTGAAATCGGCACGCGGCATCTTCGCCTCCTCACATTCACCTCGGCGAATGAACCATGAATGGAGCCCGGATTCATGGGATGGCAGCCCGCCACTGGCCTGGAGATCCTCCACGGCCATTTCCGGGAGAGTGAATTACGGACCCTTTTTCCTCGGTTATTGGGTAAGCGTGCTTGCCCTGGAACCACCAGGTCAACCCCTACCCGACCGGACTTCGACCGGTAACCGGCAGCCCGACGACCCCGACGGGACAGGCGCCGTACCGAATTATCCGAGCCCAAGGCGGAGATTCCCGGGATCGGCGGAGCCGGAGAACGCGTGCGCGTCGGCCCGAAACAGACCGGCGCGACGAAAAAGAAAAAGGCCCGACCCCCGCCCCCCCCACACGGCGTGGGGCCGCCGCAACGGCCCCCAGACGGCGCAGGGCAAGCGCGGCGCAGGGCTCAGCCGCGGGCGCCGGTGGCTGATGACTAGTGCTGTGACCGGAAACGATCACCGGAGTTCGCGCGTAGCCCTCGGGAGGCGCGGTGGCAGAACCGGTCAGAGTACGCAGACTCACTGACCAGGAGGGGCAAAAACTCCAGCAGATCGTACGCCGGGGCAGCACCAGCTCGGTGCGGTACCGGGGAGCGATGGTCCTGCTGGCCTCCGCGGGCGGCAACACCGTCCCGGTCATCGCCCGCCTGGTCCAAGCCGATGAAGACACCGTCCGCGATGTGATCCACCGCTTCAACGAGATCGGGCTGACCTGCCTGGACCCTCGGTGGGCGGGAGGCCGTCCCCGCCTGCTCAGTGACGATGAGGAAGCCTTCGTCGTCCAGACGGCCACCACACGACCGGCCAAGCTCGGACAGCCGTTCACCCGCTGGTCCATCCGCAAGCTACTCGCCTACCTGCAGGCTCTTCCCGACCACGCGATTCGCATCGGCCGAGAAGCCTTAGGCACCGCGCTCACGGACTTTGGCGACAAACTTCTCGCGATGCGGGTAGCCGGCCTGGTCCAGTGCTATCACCCACTCAAACGCCCTCGTGATCCAGGCCGTGCTCATCGACGAACTCCCCGGCCCACGCGCGGAACGCCTCGTGAAGGTCGATGAGGGTGTTATCCAAGTCGAAGAGCGCGAGCCGCTGCAAAGACACTCACGATATCCATATGCCCTCACGAGAGACGTTCACCGTGACCGAGTCTGCGATTACGTAACCGAGCCTGCGGATAACGCCGCGATGACCTACATATGAAGACATGACCTTGTGGTGGCGTCTGGCGTCAGCTCTGGGAATAGCTCTTGCGGCAGCGGACGTGGCGGCGTGGGCGGTACGAAGCCACACCCCGTTCAGGCGGGATCGGCATCACCATCGCCTGTCGCGAGCACGGTAAGACGTCAATGAGCAGGCCCTGGCTCCGGCCAGTTCTGATTGGCCGACCACCACGTGTCCTCCGGCGAGTAGAGCCACACGTCACCGTAAACTATGACGCGGTGGGTGAGGGTAGCCGGAAGCGACCCGCTGGAATAAAGTGGGTATGTGCGATACAGCCCACCGACTACACCTATCTGCACGGTATAGTGCTTGGCCCAGTATCCCCATCCCCAAAGAACCTTGGTCCAGCTATTGGCCCTCAGGTTTCCGTTCGGCAGGATTCCTCCACTCCACCGTCATTGACCGCGCACGCAGGCGTCAGATGAGCAAATGCGCGCGGCAGGAACGGTCTGTCAGGAGCCAGACTTCGGTCCACGGCGAAATACTGATCGCCGGCAGATAGAAGATGTTCTGGCTGTTGCTTCCTGGTATGTAAGCGCTTTGAGCAATCGCGAACCGACTGTTGGAGATGCTGTAGTAGAAGGGCGCGGCCCCCGAATAACGATGCACCGTGAATGACACCAAATACTCGCTCTGCGCCGAGGTGAGGGCTGTCAGTTCCATGACTTGCACCCCTGCGATATGAAACGACGGCCCCTTGAACAAAGGGGTCCACGTGCCCCCCTGGACGTTGACCCATGCGATCCCTGTGGCCATTCGCCTCTCCCGTCACGGCCATGCGGGGCGCACTCAAGCCCCTTGTCTTGCCCTCGCGTAGTCCAACGCCGCCGGGCCAGCCTCCCAACGGCATCGGACAAGCGCCAGGTGCACCATGCTGAGGAGTTCGCCTTCGTGTGCGATTGGGAACCACTCGTCGGGCATGACCCGAGCGATGGACTCCGCGTCCAGCACATGCCCGCCGAGGGTCAGCCGGTCGCCCCGGAGAACGGCCGTCAGCTCGTCCGTCGAACGCACCGGGTAGGCCAACCCGGCCTGCCGGGCCAGTTGGGCCAGCCTCGTCACCACACGCAGCTCGGGAACGACGCACAGGACGGCGTCCAGCAAATCCAGGTCCTCCGGCGCCAGGTCCAGCTCAATCGCACCGGCCCGCCAGCCTGCTATGGTCCTACCTTCCAGGTCCCTCATCGGTCCTGCTCCACCATTCGCGTAGCAATGCTGTCGGGACATGCGGAGAGTGCCGCACAGAATGTGTGATCGATGACGCTGCGAAACAAGACTACTTCGCCGACCAGAATTTCTCCGTCTTCGGCGATAACCCATGAGACTCCGTCCCGCCCCTCATGTCAACACCGGGCATTTTCGGCTCTCGAACGGAACAGCCCCGATAACGCGCTCAACGGGAGGTGGTGCGGTGTGCACGCTGTCGACGACACAGCCAAGAGTTCGACGGTTCCGGGACAGGACTCCATCGCCTGGCTGTCGCAGCAGTCGGGTGGAGCCTGAGGGCAGCCGAATCCGGGGGATGCCGGGGAGGGTGGGAAGCAGCCCTAACAACGGGGAGACGGGCCAGAACTGCCAGATGGTGCGGGCTCCTCTAGCGGGACGAGAAGGTGTACGCGAGAAACCAGTGCTAAAGCTCCGCAAGCGGAGTGCCGGCTCCAGTGTGGACGACATATTGACCTGAGCGTGAGATCTGCGAATCATGAGCCATAGGTGCCGTCAACCGACTGGACGGCATTCGTCGAGGAGCGGCACATGGCCCCCTGCGGATGGTGCGTTCACGCGAGCGACTGGCTCTACCAGAACGTCTGGGTGTGGATGTGGACGTACATCACCCAATGGTGGACGGAATGCACTGTCCAGCGCTGCCGATGGTGGTGCCTGTGCTGTAACAAATGGCTGTGCTGGATAGCCCTGATCATTCTGACAGTACTGTGGGCGATCGTCTACGCCGTCATCCAGGTCATCACGTTCATCCTCTGCTTTGCATGTCACCTCCTCTGCGCTCTGGTCTGTCTTCTACCCGGCATCCTTACCCACAGCGATCAATGCACGAATGGCTGCACCGGCGGCCCGATCGGCAGCGGCGGGACACCGCCCCGCACCTCCGGCGGTCCGGGACCGATCACCACGAGCGGACGGCGAGTCGCCGACGACGACGCGACCGGCAAGGCGAAAGCACAGGACATGGCCGACAGGCGCGGGCCTGGAGGTCCCGTGGTCATCACTTCCTCCGCTGCCCTGATCATATTCTCCCAGTGGTGGCGGATAGATTTCCTCGGCCGTCCCGCGCTTGTGGAGATCGCTGGCCTGGATCGCTCGGCAAGCGATGTCGCGCAGGCCGCGATGGATCGCAGGAATGCCGCCTGCGGATGTCTGGAGGGGAAAATCGGGGTGGCGGTCGCGCTTGCCGGTTACGTCATAGCGCGGTACTCGTCCGGCTATTCCGCTGGATGGACCGTCGCGATCACGACGGCAGCCCTGTGCGTGGTCTTCGGGGCGGTTCTCGGTAAGACGGTGGGGCTCATCATCGCCCAGGTGCGGCTGCGGAGATCCATATCCCGGATTTCCGAGATATGGATCTCGCCCTCGCCGGAAGAACCGTGACAGGATCCTGGCCCGCTGGTCCTGGAGCGTGATCGCTGAACAACCGCGGTGCGCGGCTTGCGCGAACTGCGGACGCGAGGTCGGCGGCGAGAGCCGGCGAGCCGCCCCCCGACCTTGCCCAAGACCGTCGGCTCACCTCGTGAACCGCTTCTACCTGCTGCGGCGCAAGATCCCGCACAGCATTCCCGAGCCTCGTGACCAGCGGGACAATCGCCGAAGGCTCGGGTCGGCCGATGGACGCCCGACCGGGTTCGACAAAGAGCGCCGCAAGAGGCGCAACGTTGTCGAGCGGGCGATCAATCGGCTGAAGAGCTTCCGGGCGGTGGCCACCCGCTATGAAAGGGGGTGCGAGTGGGCGCGGCGGGCGCGCGGTGCCGGGTCCTTGCCGTTATCCGGGGCCGGCCGCCCCGGATAGTGCCGCCACCCGGTCCTGGTCTGGACGAGCACTGACACTGGCTCGGCGTGAATGATCGCGGGCTGGAGCTCGAGGTGATCGCCGTTCTGACCGAGAAGTACCTGCTGGTGATCCACGCGATGCCGACCGCGTTCAGGAGGAACGAGCGATGACCGAGTACACCGGTCCCTGGCCCCCGGAGGACGTCGAGCTCGCCGTGGGCGACGAGTCGGACGTCGACCTGGACACGAAGGAGCTCTACGACAGGCGGGGGAATCGAATCGACGAGGCCTACGTCGAGGCCGCGGTCGAGCATGTGCGCCGGGCGGTCGGCCGCCCCTCTCTCACGGCACCGGGCAGGCGCTCACCGCAGGTGACGTTCCGCCTGAGTCCGGAGGAGAAGGCGGCCGCCAGGGCACTCGCGGAACGGGAGGGCAAGACCGTGTCGCAACTGGCCAGGGAGGCGTTCGCCCAGTACCTCCGCGACCACGCGGCCTGACCCGGCGTTCGGAAGGCGCGGACGCGGTCCGCTCAGGCCGGAGTGCCGGTGGCGAACGGCGCGCGGGCGGGCGCGACGGGCGCGGCGGGCGCGGCGGGCGCGCGGTGCCGGGCGAGGGCCTCGTCGAAGCGGGTCCAGACGAGGGCGGCCAGGTCGTCGTCCACGCCGAGGGGCGGGCTGACCAGGTCAGCGCCGCTGTTCAGCAGCCGGTCGTGGAAGAACCCGGGCGCGAGCAGGTAGGAGGCGACGGCGACGCGCGGGGCGAGGCCCGCCCTGGTGCGTTCCAGCGCCTCGGCGAGCGTGGGCGTCCCGGCCGAGGCGAACGCGGCCGTGACGGGACGCGAGAGCCGTACGGAAAGGAGCCGGGCCGCGGCGCGGACGTCGTCCAGAGCGGCGGGGTCGGACGAGCCGGCCGCGCCCAGGATGACGGCGTCGCAGGGCCGCAGGCCGGCCACGGCCAGGCGGCGTGCCAGCACCGAGGTCAGCAGCCGGTGCGGCCCGAGCTGCCCGGCGACGACCGCGTCGGGCCGGGTGCGGGCGACGACGGCGGGCAGGTCGATGTGCGCGTGGTATCCCCCGGCGAGCAGCATGGGGACCACCACGACGGGCCCGGCCACCCCCGACAGCACGTCGGACAGCAGCGGCGAGCTGATCTCCAGGAAGCCCAGCTCGACCGCCGAGCCCGGCCTGGCGCGGCGCACGCGGGCCGCCAGGGAGTCCATGACCGACTCCCAGTGGCCGCTGCGTGCCCCGTGCGCGGCCATCACCAGGGTCGGGGTCATCGTTCGTCCCGGCCGCAGGCGAGGCGGTAGCCGCGCTTGACGACGGTCTCGACGATGCCCGAGGGACCGAGCGCCCGGCGCAGGCGGGTGATGGCCATCTCCACCGCGTGCTCGGCCGAGTCGCGCGAGGGGCCGCCGGGCAGCACGACCCGCAGGTCGGCCCGGTTGACGACGTGCCCGGGGCGCTCGGCGAGCCGCTTCAGCACGGCCATCGGAGCGGGCGGCAGCGGCTTGAGCTCGCCGTCGACCACCACGGCGTGACCGCGGATCTCCAGCTCGTGCCCGCCCGCGACGAGCCGCGTGACGCCGCTTTCCGGCAGGTGGCGGGCGAGGATCCGGGCGAGCGCGCCGAGACGGGCACGCTCGGGCTGGACGGCCCGCACGCCGCGCTGGGTGAGCGGCCCGGCCGTGACCGGGCCGACGCAGGCCGCCACCACACGGCTGCCGAACGCCGCGAGCAGCGCGTCCTCCAGCCCGTCGGCGCGGGCCGCGCCCAGCATGGCCAGCACGGCGGGCGCGCTGGTGAAGGCCACCGCGTCCACCGACCCGGTGATCGCCTGGCTGATCAGGCGGCGCAGCGGCGAGGTGTCGCGGTAGGGCAGCCACCGGTAGACCGGCACCTCGATCACCTCCGCGCCCGCCTTCCGCAGCGCCGCGACGAAGCTGTCCAGCGGTTCGCCGTGGAGCTGTACGGCGATGCGGCGGCCGTGCAGGTCCTGCGCGAGCAGATACTCCTTGACCTCCTCGCACGACTCCGTGGCCGGCGTCCAGAAGTCCACCAGGCCGGCCGCGCGGACGGCTCCGCGCGCCTTGGGGCCGCGGGCGAGCAGCCGCGCGTTGGCGAGGTGCGCGTTCAGGTCGGCGGACAGGCCCCAGCCCTCCGCCGCCGCCATCCACCCGCGGAACCCCACCCCGGTGGTGATGACCACGTCGTCGACGGGCGCCTCCAGACAGGCCCGGGTCGCGGCGAGCAGCCCGGCGTCCTCCGCGAGCGGCACGATGCGGATCGCGGGCGCCCGCACGACCCGGGCGCCACGCCGTTCGAGGAGCGCGGCCAGCTCCTCGCTGCGGCGGGTCGCCGTCACCCCGATCGTGAACCCTGCCAGCGCGTCCGGCGCGGTCTCCAGGCTCATCGGGGTCTCGTCCAGCAGCGCGGTCATACCACGCTCACCTCCACGGTTCCATGTGTGACCCGAATGGGATAGGTCGGCACGGCTACGCCCGGGTCGTCGACGCAGACGCCGGTGACCAGGGAGAACACCTGCTTGTGCATGGGCGACGCCACGGTCGGCTCACCGTTCCTGGTGCCGACGATGCCCCGGGACATGACGTACGCCCCGCTGAACGGGTCGAGGTTGCCCAGGGCGTACAGGGCGCCGTCGAAGGTGCGGAAGACCGCCACCTGCCGGTCGCCGACGAGCACCGCCGCACCCCGCTCGGGCAGCAGGTCGGTGTAGGAGCAGACCGGGGTCCAGTGGCCGGCAAGGGCCGGCATCTCGTCGAGGATGGTCATCTGCGGGTCACCTCCAGTGGAATCAGCACCGGCTTGATCTGGTCGCGCTCGGTCTCGAAGGAGATCGAGGGGTCGGGAACGCCGGGGGCGTTGACGAAGCTCACGAAGCGGCGCAGTTTGTCGGGGTCCTCGATGGTGGCGCGCCACTCGTCGACGTACGTGGACACGTGCCGTTCCATCTGCGCGTCGAGTTCGGCGCAGATGCCGAGCGAGTCCTCCATGATCACCTCACGGAGGTAGTCGAGCCCGCCGTCGAGGTTCTCCAGCCAGGCGGCGGTGCGCTGGAGCCGGTCGGCGGTGCGGATGTAGAACATCAGGAACCGGTCGATCGTCCTGACCAGGTCGTCGGTGGACAGGTCGGACGCGAGCAGGTCGGCGTGGCGGGGCTTGAAGCCGCCGTTGCCGCCCACGTAGAGGTTCCAGCCCTGCTCGGTCGCGATGATGCCGAAGTCCTTCGACCTGGCCTCCGCGCACTCCCGGGCGCAGCCGGAGACGGCCGACTTCAGCTTGTGCGGCGAGCGCAGCCCCCGGTAGCGCAGCTCCAGGGCGATGGCCAGGCCCACCGAGTCCTGCACGCCGTAGCGGCACCAGGTGGACCCGACGCAGGACTTCACCGTCCGCAGCGCCTTGCCGTACGCGTGACCGGACTCGAAGCCGGCGTCGACGAGGCGGCGCCAGATGGCCGGAAGCTGCTCGACCCGGGCCCCGAGCAGGTCGATGCGCTGCGCTCCGGTGATCTTCGTGTAGAGCCCGAACTCTCGGGCCACCTCGCCGATGACGATGAGCTTGTCCGGGGTGATCTCGCCGCCCGGGATGCGGGGGACGACCGAGTAGGTGCCGTTCTTCTGGATGTTGGCCAGGAACTGGTCGTTGGTGTCCTGCAGCGCGGCCTGCTCGCCGTCGAGGATGTGGCCGCGGCCGAGGGAGGCGAGGATCGAGGCGACCGCGGGCTTGCAGATGTCGCAGCCGCGGCCGGTGCCGTGCTCGGCGATGAGCTGGGAGAACGTCGTGATCCCCCGGACGTTGACGATGTCGAACAGCTCGGCCCTGCTGTGCGGGAAGTGCTCGCACAGCGCCTTGCCGACGTCGACGCCCGACTTCACCAGGATCTGCTTGAGCATCGGCACGCAGCTTCCGCAGGTGGTGCCGGCGCGGGTGCAGTCCTTGATGCCCTGGACGTCGGTGAGGCCCTTGTCGGCGATGGCCTCGCAGATCCTCCCCTTGGTGACGTTGTTGCAGGAGCAGACCTGCGCGTCGTCGGGCAGGTCGACCGACGCCTTGCCCGCGCCGGCGAACAGCAGGTCGCTCGGCGCGCCGGGCAGCGGCTTGCCGACGAACGGCCGCAGCGCGTTGTAGGGGGCGGCGTCGCCGACGCAGATGCCGCCGAGCAGGGTCTTGGCGTCGTCGCTGATGAACAGCCGCTTGTAGACGCCCCCGACGGGGTCCATGTAGGTGACGTCGAGCGCGCCCGACATGGCGCCGAACTGGGCCACCTCCACGCCGAGCAGCTTGAGCTTGGTGGACATGTC
Source organism: Microbispora sp. CSR-4 (assembly GCF_008033685.1). Taxonomy (NCBI): domain Bacteria; kingdom Bacillati; phylum Actinomycetota; class Actinomycetes; order Streptosporangiales; family Streptosporangiaceae; genus Microbispora; species Microbispora sp. CSR-4. The sequence goes on along the minus strand of NZ_VJVX01000003.1, from coordinate 151,264 downwards.
GGCGCCGGTGAAGGCGGCCTGCCCGTCGAGGATCCGTTCGGCGGCCACCTCCGCCTGGGTGTTGCAGGGCCCGACGAGGCCGTAGATCATGCCTCCGGCCAGGGCGCACTCGCCGATCGCGTAGATGTGCTCGTCGGAGGTGCGCATGCCCTCGTCGACCACGATGCCGCCGCGCTCGCCGACCTCCAGGCCGCAGGCGCGGGCGAGCTCGTCGCGCGGCCGGATGCCGGCCGAGAAGACCACGACCTGCGCCTCGATCGCCTCGCCGTCGGGCTTCACGAGCGACGCGACCCGGCCGTCCGGGCCCGCCTCGATCGACCTCACGCCCGCGCCCGTGTGGATGGTCAGCCCGAGCCCCTCGATGTGCCCGCGCAGCACCGAGCCGCCGCCCTCGTCCACCTGGCGGGGCATGAGCCAGCCGCTCATCTCGATGACGTGGGTGTCGAGGCCGAGCCCGCGCAGGGCGTCGGCCGCCTCCAGGCCGAGCAGGCCGCCGCCGATGACGACGCCCGCGCGGGCGTCGCGCGACGCGTCCCTGATGGCGTCCAGGTCGTCGATCGTCCGGTAGACGAAGCAGCCCGGCAGGTCCCGGCCCGGCACCGGCGGCACGAACGGCGCCGACCCGGTGGCCAGCACCAGCACGTCGTACGGCTCGCTGTCGCCGGCGTCGGTGGTGACGGTGCGGTTCGCACGGTCGATCGCGGTGACGCGGACGCCGGTCCTGACCGTGACGCCGTCCGGCACCGGATAGGTGAGGTCTTCGACGCTCTTGCCGCTGAGGTAGGAGGTGAGCGCCACCCTGTCGTAGGCCGGGCGGGGCTCCTCCCCGAAAACGGTCACCGTGCCGTCGAAGCCCCGGCCGGCGAGCGTCTCGATCAGGCGGTGTGCCGTCGGGCCGTGACCGACAACGACGAGTCTCATGCCCTTACGGTCCTTCATGCGCTCACACCTTCCTGCTCACACAGCCAGCCGACGATGCCCTCGACCGCGTCGCGGCAACTGCCGCAGCCGGTGGTGGCCCTCGTCGCGGCGGCCACGGCCTCCACGTTCCGCGCGCCGGACTCCCAGCACGCTCTGATCTGGCCCTTCGTCACGTTGTTGCACTGGCAGACCCGCGCGGAGTCGGGCATCCGGGTGGGGCTGTCGGCCACCGCCGCGCCGCCCATGCCCGCGAGGTCGGGGAACAGCAGCCCGGTGCGGTCGCCGGGCAGAGGGCCTCCCCGGTCGAAGAGCTGGGTCAGGGTGCCCACCGCGGAGGTCTCGCCCAGCAGGATCGCGCCGACCAGCCGGCCGTCGCGGATGACGAGCTTGCGGTAGGTGCCCTTGTGCCGGTGGGAGAAGCGGACGATCTCCGCCTCGTCCTCCGTCAGCTGGGTCTCCCCCATCGCCGCGAGCTCCACGCTCCTGGCCTTGAGCCGGGTGACCAGCCGCGAGCCCCGGTAGCGTGCGCCCTTGTCGGCGCCGGTCACGAGGTCGGCCACGACCGACGCCTGCTCCCACCCGGGGGCGACCAGCCCGTAGACGAGGCCCGCGTGCTGGGCGCACTCCCCGATCGCGAAGATCGACGGGTCGTCGGTGCGCAGCTCGTCGTCCACGACGACGCCGCGCTCGACCTCAAGCCCCGCGTCGCGGGCGAGCCCGACGACCGGGCGCACCCCGCAGGCCAGCACGACCAGGTCGGCGTCGATCAGCTCGCCGCCGGCCAGTCCGACGTGCCGCTCGCGGATCGCGCTCACGGTGACGCCCGTGCGGATGGCGACGCCGAGCGCGCCGAGCGTCTCGCGCAGGATCAGCCCGGCCTCCTCGTCGAGCTGGCGCTCCATCAGGTGACCGGCGAGGTGCAGCAGCGTCACCGGGACGCCCCGCCCCGCCAGGCCCCGCGCGGCCTCGATGCCGAGCAGCCCGCCGCCGACCACGACCGCGCTGCGGGCGCTCTCGGCGGCCTCCCTGATCCGCTCGCAGTCGTCCAGCGTGCGGAATGCCGTCGCCCGCTCCACGCCGGGGATCGGCGGCACGATCGGCTCGCTGCCGGTGGCGAGCACGAGCACGTCGTACGGCTCGCGCGTCCCGTCGGCGGCGATCACCGTCTGACAGTCCCGGTCGATGGCGGTGACCGGGACGCCGAGGCGGGCGGTCACGCCGTGGTCGGCGTACCAGCGGGAGTCGAGCAGCCGGACCTGGTCCGGGCTCGACGTGCCGGCCACCACGTTCGACAGCAGCACCCGGTTGTACGGCTGCCACGCCTCGGCGCCGAACACCGTGATCTTCACGTTCTTGTCCCGGGCGCGGACCTCGCTCACCAGGCGCGAGCCCGCCATCCCGTTCCCCACCACGACGAGCCTCACGCGACACGCTCCCCGTCTTCGGCGCACCGCTCGATGGCGGCGGCGCAGACCTTGAACTCCGGCATGCGCGACATCGGGTCGAGCGCCGGGTTGGTGAGCAGGTTGACGCCCTCCCAGTGGAACGGCATGAACAACGTGTCCGGCCGGATCGAGGTGTTCACCCGGGCCACGCCCTCGGCGGCGCCTCGGCGGCTGCGCACCCGGACGCGGTCGCCGGGGGCGACTCCCAGCCGCTCGGCGAGGTCCGGGTGCAGCTCCACGAACACCTCGGGCGACGCCTGCGTCAGCGGGCGGATGCGGCGTGTCTGCGCCCCCGACTGATAGTGGGCGAGCACCCGGCCCGACGTGAGGTAGAGCGGGAACTCCTCGTCCACGTCCTCGGCGGGCGGGCGGTGCTCCACCGGCACCAGGCGGGCCCGGCCGTCGGGGGTCGCGAAGCGGTCGAGGAAGGGCCGCGGGGTTCCGGGGTGCGGGCCGGCGCTGTCGTCCCCCGTGCCGGGGCAGGGCCAGAACACGCCGGTCTCGGCCGCGATGCGCTCGTAGGTGATGCCGGAGTAGTCGGCGACGCCTCCGGCGGAGGCCCGGCGCAGCTCGTCGAAGACCGTGCGCGGGTCGGCGGGGAACTTCTCGCCGCAGCCGAGCCGCTCGGCGAGGCCCCGCAGGATCTCCAGGTCGCTGCGGGCGCCCGGAGGGGGCGCGGCGGCCTGGCGGCGCAGCAGCACCCGGCCCTCCAGGTTGGTCATCGTGCCCGCCTCCTCGGCCCACTGGGTCGTGGGCAGCACGACGTGGGCCATGGCCGCCGTCTCCGACAGCACGAAGTCGGAGACCACGAGCAGGTCGAGCGCGCCCAGCCGCCCGGCGACGTGCCCGGCGCGCGGCGCGGAGACGACGGGGTTGGAGCCGAACAGCAGCAGCGCCTTCGGGCCCTCCGGTGTGCCGAGCGCGTCGAACAGCTCGTACGCCGACCGGCCGGGACCGGGCAGGTCGTCGGGGTCGATCCCCCACACGGCGGCGACGTGCGCCCGCGCCGCCGGGTCGTCGATCTTGCGGTAGCCGGGGAGCTGGTCGGCCTTCTGGCCGTGCTCCCTGCCGCCCTGGCCGTTGCCCTGGCCGGTCACGCAGCCGTAGCCGGAGCCCTCACGGCCGGGCAGCCCGAGTGTGAGCGCCAGGTTGACGAACGCGGTGACGGTGTCGGTGCCCTTGGCGTGCTGCTCGGCGCCCCGGCCGGTCAGCACCATCGCGCGCTCGGCCTCGCCGAGGATCCGTACGGCCTCGCGCATCCGCGCGACCGGGACGCCGGTGACGCGCTCCACCCGCTCGGGCCACCAGGCCGACACGGAGGTGCGCACCTCCTCGAAGCCGGTCGTGCGGGCGGCCAGGTAGTCCAGGTCGGCGTACCCGTCGGCGATCGCGATGTGCAGCAGGCCGAGCGCGAGCGCGAGGTCGGTGCCGGGGGTGACCTGCAGGTGCAGGTCGGCCATCTTGGCGGTCTGGGTGACGCGCGGGTCGACGACGACGAGCCTGCCGCCGCCGGACCGCATGGCGCTCAGGTGGCGTACGAAGGGAGGCATGGTCTCGGCGACGTTGCCCCCGGCGAACAGCACGGCGCCGGCGCGGGCGATGTCGGTGATCGGGAACGGCAGTCCCCGGTCCATGCCGAAGGCCCGGTTGACCGCGCTGGCCGCCGACGACATGCAGAACCTGCCGTTGTAGTCGATCTGGCTGGTCCGCAGCGCGACCCTGGCGAACTTGCCGAGCTGGTAGGCCTTCTCGTTGGTCAGCCCGCCACCGCCGAACACCGCCACGGCGTCCGGCCCGTGCGCGGCCCTGATGGCCTCGATCCGCTCGGCGACGTAGTCGAGCGCCTCGTCCCAGCTCACCGGGCTGCCGTGCAGCAGCGGGGTGGTGAGCCGTTCGGGCGAGGTCAGCAGCTCCGCCGCCGTCCAGCCCTTCTGGCACAGGCCGCCGGCGTTGGCCGGGATGTCCTCTCGCGGGGTGATCTCTCCTTTCGCGACGTACATGCCGCACTGGAGGGCGCAGTAGGGGCAGTGGGTGGCCGAGCCCACGGTCGTGCCCGCGGTGGCCTGTGACATCACAGGTCCGGGAGCGTGCAGTGAGATCGGCATGGATCCGATGGTGCTGACAGGCGGTTTCACCGCTGGGTCCCTTCTGTTACCGCTGTGCTACAAGGCGCCAACCGCGCTAACTCCGGCGAGCGCGGCGTGTGAGAGACCCCGTCGTCTCGAAAGCTCACTTGTGCTGTCGCCGCTTGTGAGGCGTCGGTCCGGAAAAGGCGGGCGCCGTGACCGGCGCCCGCGAGTGGGTGCGTGTGGCCGGGCTCAGACCCGGGCCGCCGCGAGGCTCGGCGCCGTCTTCGCGCCGAGAGTGCGCATGTAGCAGAACCAGGTCAGCGCGAAGCAGAGGACGTAGAAGGCGGCGAAGGCCGCCAGCGCCGCCCCCGCGCCGCCGGTCGCGGAGATGGAGCTGCCGAACCCGCGGTTGATGAAGAACCCGCCGAACGCGCCGATCGCGGAGATGAACCCGATGGCCGCCGAGGCGTCGCGCTTGCCGGTCGCCAGCGCCTCCTCGTACGCGGGGGTGCCGGGCTCGACGCCTGCCACCGCCTTCGCCCGGAAGATCGCCGGGATCATCCGGTAGGTGGAGCCGTTGCCGACGCCCGCGGTGCCGATCAGCAGCATGAAGGCCGCGAAGAACAGCGGGAAGCTGTGCGCGGACATGGCCTGCCAGACGAGCAGGACCGAGACGGCCATCGCGGCGAAGTTCCAGAACGTCACCGAGGCGCCGCCGAGGCGGTCCGACAGCCAGCCGCCGACCGGCCGGATGAGCGACCCGACCAGCGGGCCGAGGAACGCCAGCGAGGTCAGCGCGGTGTGCTCGGGGAACTGCGACTTGATGAGCAGCGGGAACGCGGTCGAGTAGCCGATGAACGAGCCGAACGTGCCGATGTAGAGGACCGACATGATCCAGGTCTGCGCCCGGCCGGCCGCCTTGGCCATCTCCCTCGGCTCGGCCTTGGCCGAGGTGAGGTTGTCCATGCAGAAGTACGCGCCGACCGCGGCGGCCAGGACGAAGGGCACCCAGAACAACCCGGCCGCGGCCAGCCCGAACCCGGCGATGACCAGCGGCATCAGCAGCTGCACGGAGCTGACGCCGATGTTGCCGCCGGCGGCGTTCAGGCCGAGGGCGGCGCCCTGCCGGCTCTGCGGGTAGAAGTAGGTGATGTTGGCCATGCTGGAGGCGAAGTTGCCGCCGCCGAGCCCGGCCGTCGCCGCGATCACCAGGAAGGCCCAGTAGGGCGTGCCCGGGTCGTTCACCGCCACCGCGAGCAGCACGGCGGGCACCAGCAGCAGCAGCGCGCTGACCACCGTCCAGTTGCGGCCGCCGAACCGCGCGGGCGCGAAGGTGTAGGGGATGCGCAGCGTGGAGCCGACCAGGTTGGGCAGCGAGACGATCCAGAAGAGCTGGTCGGTGGAGAACTTGTAGGCGCCGAGCTTGACCGCGACGATGCTCCAGACGGTCCACAGCGTGAAGCCCAGGTGCTCGGCCAGGATCGAGAACACCAGATTCCGCCGGGCCACCTTCTTGCCGGTGCTCTCCCAGAACACCGGATCGTCCGGTCGCCAGTCACCGATCCAGCGGCCCTTCCGATGTTCTTCCGGGGCCGTGCGCGCCGCCTGCGTCGCCGTCATCGCTCCTCCTGCGTCCTTGTCGCCTGGGGCCGGTAACCGAAACTAGGAAGAGCGCGTTACGCACTTTGACCATGGGTGACCGTGCGGCCGTTACATGTGCCGCACCCGCGAAACATGCAATCCACACGCATAACGGACGCAACATCGGGTTAACATGGGCCCCCCTCTCGGTGGGCCCGCGTTTCGTCCGCGTGACCTCCGCCCCACTCGCCGCCATCGCGCATGGTCAGCACACCCGTGACCGGTACGCGGAGTATTTCGGAAATTCCCGCGATCACGGTCATGCCATTCTGTGACCGGACTACGACGTTTTCCGCCGCGGCATGGCACGGACATTTCGGTTGACATGTGACCGGTTTTCGCTCGCAGGAATATCCGCGGCGGGGAAAGGGGATATCGATGCCGCCTCCCGCCGTACGAGGGCCCCCCGAGGGCCCCGCGCACTCGGGGAGGACGGATGTCTGCGGTCTCGCGCCGCGCGTTTCTTTCGACGGGGCTCCTTTGGTCGGCGTGCCTGCCGGCGGCGATGCTGACCGCGCAGAGCGGGCTCGTCGCGGCGGCAACGCCGGTCTGGGCCGGGGGCGGCCCGCGTCCGCCGCGCGTCTACACCCGGTCGGACTGGAAGGCCGATCCGCCCAGGAGCAAGGCCGAGGTGCTCGACCGCGCGCCCGACCGTCTCGTCGTCCACCACACGGCGACGGCGAACACGGACGCGACCGACCTCGACGCGGCCTTCCGGCTGTCCCGGACCATCCAGCGCTACCACATGAAGCACAACGGCTGGGAGGACATCGGCGAGCAGTTCACCGTCAGCCGGGGCGGATACATCATGGAGGGCCGCAACCGCTCGCTGCCTGCCGTCGAGGCCGGCAAGCACGTGATGGGCGCGCAGGCGGCCGACCACAACGACCACACACTGGGCATCGAGACCGAGGGGACCTACACCTCCACCCTGCCCCCGGCCCGCCAGCTGTCCGCGCTCACCGCGCTGCTGGCCTGGCTGTGCGACGTCTACGAGCTCGACCCGCACAAGGCCATCATCGGCCACCGCGACCTCAACCGGACCGCCTGCCCGGGCGACCGCCTCTACGCGTACCTGCCCCGGCTGCGGGACGACGTCGCGCGCCGCCTGGGCGAGCGCGGGGGGCGGGACGGGCCCCCGCCTCCGCGGCTCGCGCTGCCCGGCGATCAGGCGCAGGATGCCGTGCTCGTCGGCGACCTGCCGCTGGAGCACGGTCCCGCCCTGGGCCCGCACGACCTGGCCTACTGACCCGACCTGGCCTACTGACCCGACCTGGCCTGCTGACCAAGGCCCCACGGAAACGGCACGGGCGGCTCCCCTCCGGAGGGGAGCCGCCCGTGGCGTACGGCCGGGTCAGAGGCGCTCGACGTTCGGCCCCCGGCAGCGGTTGCGCGTGTCGAACACGAAGGCGCTCTCGCGCTGGACGAGTTCGTAGTCGAAACAGTCGTGGTCGGTGAGGACCACGACCGCGTCCGCCGCCGCGATCTCCCGCGGCGACGCCTCGGCGATCGCCACCCCCTCGGGCACGAGGGCGAGGTCGACGTGCGGATCGGCCGCGCGCACGTCCGCGCCCAGCTTGCGCAGGTGCCTGGCCACCTCGATCGCCGGGGACTCGCGGCAGTCGCCCGTGTTCTTCTTGTACGACAGGCCGAGCAGGAGCACCCGGCTGCCGTTCAGGGCCTTACGCCGGTCGTTCAGCGCCAGCACCAGCCGGTCGGCGACGTGCGCGGGCATGTGGTCGTTGACGTCGTTGGCCAACTCCACGAACCGGAAGTTGTGCCCCAGGCTGCGCTTGACCTTCCAGGACAGGTATGACGGGTCGATCGGCAGGCAGTGCCCGCCCACGCCCGGCCCGGGGGTGAAGCTCATGTAGCCGAACGGCTTGGTCGAGGCGGCGTCGATGGCCTCCCATACGTCGATCCCGAGCTGCCTGGCGAAGATGGAAAGCTCGTTGACCAGGGCGATGTTCACGTGCCTGAAGGTGTTCTCCAGAAGCTTGCACAGCTCGGCCACCTGTGGCGAGGACACGGGGACGACCCGCTCGACGACGGCCTCGTAGAAGGCGCGGACCCTTGCGAGGGCGGCGTCGTCGAGACCGGAGACGACCTTCGGCGTGTTCTCCAGCCGCCACTGCGTGTTGCCGGGATCGATCCGCTCGGGGCTGTAGCCGAGGTGGAAGTCGCCGGGGGCGCGCAGGCCCGATCCCTCCTCCAGAATCGGGCGCAGGTACTCCTCCGTCGTCCCCGGATAGGTGGTCGACTCCAGCACCACGGTCGCGCCCGGCCGCAGATAAGGGGCGAGCGACCGGCCGGCCGCCGCGATGTGGCTCAAATCGGGCACGCCGTCGGTCAACGGCGTCGGCACAGTGATCACGCACACGTCGAAGCCCTCGGCATCCGCGTAGTCCGCGCTGGCCCGGTAACGACCCGTCGCATGCGCCGCCGCGAGCGCGTCGTCGCCGATGTCCTCGACGTACGACTGGGCGGCGTTGAGACGCTTGACCCGCCACTCGTCCACCTCGACGCCCACCACGTCGAATCCGGCGTGTACCGCCCGCATGGCCAGTGGCAGGCCCACGTAACCCTGCCCGACCACAACCAGTTTCTCCATCAAGGACCCCCGTCCCTTGTCTTTCACGATGTGCCGTCCTCAGCCGTGACGTCCACGAGCACCTGGATGCGGCGGTGAGGTCGAGGTTGCTCCGCTCGGCCCCACCGCGAATGTCATCGACCTCGCCCGGCACACCACATTGGTCGTCGCGGACTCGCCCGCGCCGCGTACCGGCGACTGCACGGTCGTCAGAGTGCCGGCACCCTGGTCGCGACCGCGCACAGGTGCGGCAACTTACCGCGTGACCGGCGGTGGACAGCGGTGATCGGGCTGAAGGGCGTGCGAACCGCGACTCGTGCGAGATAGCGCAGGTTCACGTCTCCTATGCCCGGCCAGGCCGGCACCTGATACGAGTTGAAATCCAGTGCGGTCACCCAGCGGACGACAAATCCATGACGTTCGATCGTCGTCGCGAGAGTGTTCTTGTCGAACGATCGGACGTGCTGCCGCTGGTGGTAGACAGAATCACAGAACGGGCAGTAGACGTTCTTGTGATCGAGAGTCAGGTCTTCCTCGTTGGGGGTGGTCAAGAATATTGACCCACCTACTTTCACGGCGTCCCGCAGATTGGCGAAGAAATCTTCTTCCTCGTGCTCGGGAATATGCTCGACCGTCTCCAGGCAGGTGACGAGGTCGAATTTGCGATTGAAGTAAGCAGAGCGGGAGTCTCCGGCGAGGCTCGCCCCATGCCAGCCTCTCCTGCCCGAGAGCAGCCTGTTCGCCGCCTCGACCGAGGCCTCGGACCAGTCACATCCCCAGCACTGGCAGCCCGCTCGGATCAGCTGCGCGGCGAGCGCACCGGGCCCGCATCCGTAGTCGAGCACCTCTCCCTGCAGCAGGCCGTTGACCCGGAGGTAACGCGCGACTCCCCTGCCCACTCGTTCAGAGAAGGTCAGCGCCCGATTGTTCTGCCGATAACAGTGATCCCAGAATGCTTTTACCCGCTCGGATGTCCAGTCGTCGGAGGTGATTCTTACCGGCATTCAGGCCCCCCAATTTCTTCACCAAGTGCTCCGGTCGGAGTCTTTCCCCGTCTCCCCGCGACGGACTTGATGGCACACGAACCTAGTGCGGCGTCCCGTGAATTGCACGCAGGCGCGCAGTTCACGCGATCAAGGCGGGTGCCGGAATGAGAGCGGCAGCCGCGGGCGCTCCGTTCAGGCTGCTTCGTGTACCACCACGTCGATCCCGGGGCGCATCGAACGACTGCCCGCCCGTCTCAGCGCCCGTCTCACCGCCCGTCTCACCGCGCGACCCACCGCGCGACCCACCGGCCCGGCGGCCTCACCGGCGTGCACCGGCTTCCACCGCGCGTACGCCGCCGCCGTCCCCGTCGGCACGTGCGACACTCCGGCGCCCGGACGGCAGGCCGGCCCGGCGGCCGACCTCCTCGTACCAGCCGACGATTCGGGCGGCCACGTCCGGCCAACCGAGGTGCGCGGTCGCCCGCCGCCCGCGCTCGGCCATCCCGGCCCGTACGGCGTCATCGTCCAGGATCACCCGCAGGTGGGCGGTCAGGTCGTCCACCGAACCGCTGCGGAAGACACGATAGGCGCCATGGTCCGTGACCACCGGGTCGAGTGTGGCCTCGGAAGACAGGAGCGCGGGAGTGCCGAGCGCGAGGGCCTCGAGAGCGGCCGTGGGCACACCCTCTCCGATGGCGGGCAGCCTGCGCGAGGCCAGAACGAAGACCTGTGCCCTGCTCACCAGCGAGGCGACCTCGTCACGGGGCAGGTGGCCCGCGAGCTCCACTCCCGGCCCGGCCTGGGCGAGCCTTTCGAGCCGGTCCCGTTCCGGCCCTTCGCCGGCGATGACCAGGCGCAGCCCCGGCCGGATGGCGCTGAGCCGCCGGAACGCCGCGATCGTCAGGGCGTGGTTCTTCACGGGCAGGAGAGAGCCCACGCTGACTATCAGGCCGGGTTCCACCGCGGTCCGGGAGCGAATCGCGTCCAGCAGCGGAAGGTCCAGGCCGCTCGACAGCGTACGGATCGCCCGCGCCGGGACTCCGGCCCGACGCAGGTCGGCGGCCGGGCGCGTGCCCAGGGCGACGAACCCGCCGACGCGGCGGAAGGCCCATCGCATGACCATCCTGTGGCGCGTCGTCAGAGCACCGTGCGCGGTGAGCACCAGGGGGATGCCCAGCCGTGCGGCGGCCGGGCCGACCGCGAGCGCCTCCCGATGGTCGCCGTGCAGGTTGACGACGTCGACCCGGCCGAGACGCGGCAGCGCGCGGGCGCACTCCAGGGCGAAGGCAAGGGGGTCGGACCTGCGCGCGACCACGCGAGCCGTCAGGGTCCGCGGCAGGGGCACCTCCAGCGCGCCCGCGGGGACGTCGCCAAGCCGCCTGGCGACCAGCACCTCGTGTCCGAGGGCGAGCTCCTCCCTGACGAGGCACTCGATGTGGCGTTCCTTGCCTCCCGGCTCGGGAGGCAGCCGATATCCGATGTGCAGAATACGCACGTGGACCTCTTCTCGATCGGTTCATGCGAAGTGCCTCCGCCCCGCCGTTCAGGAGCGGGAGGTGGCCGCCGACGCGTTCCCACACCGCCTGCCACGCAGGGCCGAGACCACCCGGCGCGCGTCCCCGAACCGGGGTAGCAGGTCCGCGGCGCCGAGGCCGGCCGCCCGGGCGAACCAGCCGACCTCGACCGCCACCATCGCGCCGTAGCTCAGGGTGGAGGCGAACGCGGCCCCGCGAGCCCCCCACAGCGGGATCAGCACGGCGTTCAGGGCGAGGTTCGACGCGAGGGCGCCAGCGGCGATGGCGGTCATCCTCATCGGACGCCCCAGCCGCACCAGGTACTGCTCCAGGGGCCGCAGCAGCGACCAGGCGACAGCGCCGGGCGCGAGGGCGAGCAGCGGTGTGACGCTCGCCGCGAAGGCCGGGCCGTACACGAGCGGGACCAGCAGTGGCGAGGCGCACGCCAGCGCGCCGACCGCGGCGCAGGAGAGCAGCAGGGTGAGGCGGATCGTCCGTGCCGTCACGTGCCGCGCGTCCGCCTCGTCCCTGACCGCCTGGCGCGACAGCGTGATCTGGGCCAGCGCGTCGGTGGGCACCCGGGACAGCGACAGCAACGAGGTGGCGACCGTGTACAGGCCGACCTCCGCCGGAGTCACGAGAGCGCCCAGGAGCAGCACGTCGACGGTCAGCAGCAGGTGAAGCGCCATCGTCCCGAGGTGATAGCGGCCGGACAGCGCGAGTTGCCTGCGGGCGAGCGCCGCATCGCCGGGTGTGGGGAGGCCGAGTGGCCGTACGAACAACGCGAAGGGCAGGATGGTGGAGACGGTCCAGCACACGACCACGGCGGTCAGGGTGACGGTCCCGGTCACGGCCATGACCAGTATCGGGACGTACTGCACCACGGCGGCAGTCACGACGGACCTGTTGGCGAGGCCGACGCGGCCCTCCAGGAGCGCGATCCCCTTGAGGTTGACCACGGCGACCGCGAACGGCACAGCGAGCAGCGCCATGACCATGAGGGCCGGACTGGGAGCCAGGGACAGCACGGTGACCACGCCGAGCGTGGCCGCTGCGGACGTCAGGCCCAGCGCCAGGCCGAGGATCGCGGCGTTGCCCGCCATGGGCCGGCGACGCTCCAGGAGTGGCCACAGCGCTATCTGCGACCTCCCGACCGACAGGTGGCCCAGCACGGTCGCGATCCCCGCGGTCGTGGTGACGGTCGCGTAGACGCCCCGCCCCTCGGGCTGCAGGCAGCGGGCGAGGAACACGCCCGCCACCGCGGCCAAGGCCAGCGGGACCGCCTGGCTCGCCATCGTCCGCAGGAGGTTCTTCACATCCGCGTTCACGTCCGCCCCACCGGCCGTGGGAGGCGGCCTGCCCACGTCCGCGGCCCGCGTCACCTCGCGCATCGTGCCGCCAGCAGCCGTTGGTACAGGTCGAGGTGCGCGTCCGTGACGGTCTCCACGTCGAGGTTCTGCCATGCCCAGGCCCGGGCCGCCGCACCGACCGAGGCGGCGAGCACGGGATCATCGAGAAGGCGGCCGATCGCGTCGGCCAGAGCCTGCGGCGACGAGGGGGCCACGAGGACGCCACGGTCCTCGAGCAGCTCCGGCGTGCCCCCCACGGCGGTGGCGACGACCGGCCGGCCCGCCGCCATGGCCTCCATGACGGCGTTGCTCAGGCCCTCCGCCGTCGACGGGAGCACCACCACGTCGGCGCGGGCCAGCAAGCCGTCGGTGTCCTGACGGAAGCCGAGGAAGCGCACGTCCACACCCGCGGCGTCCGCCTGCGCCCGCAGTCGTTCGCGCTCGGGGCCGTCGCCGACGAGCAGGAAGGTGCAGGGCCGGTTGCGCCGGGCGAGCAGGGCGGCCGCCTCGATGAGGAACCGCTGCCCCTTGTTCTCGCTGAGACGAGCCACGCACACCACCACGGGCAGCGCTGTGTCGACGGGCTCGGGCTCGGCCAGGTGGAACGCCGAGGGCGGCAGCCCGTTGTATATCACGCTCACCTTGTGAGCCGGCACGCCCTCGACGGCACGGGTGCCGTCGGCGATGGCCGCCGAGTTGGCGACGACGTGGTCGCTCATCGCGTTCACCATGCGCTCGGCGGCGGAGGTCCACGGTTTCTTCGGTCGCAGGTAGCCCTGCGTGCGCCGGGCGGTGACGATCACCGGGACCTGTGCCAGCCGGGCGGCGGGGGTCCCCAGGAGGTAGCACTCCCACAGGAAGCCGTGCAGCACCTGCGGCCGCAGCTCTTTCAGCAGCGCGACCATCCGTGCGAACGCCACGAGGTTCCTGACCAGCAGCGCCGGACCGCGGGAGCCGCGGGAGAAGCCGAGGTGGTGGACGTCGATGCCGGTGGCGCGCAGGTCCTCCTCGTGCGGGCCGCCCCGGGAGAGGACGAGGACGTGCACCTCGATGCCTCTGTCCCGCAGCCGTTCGGCCAGCAGGCACAACTGCCGTTGCGCGCCGCCGAGACCCAGATGCCCGATGAGGAGCGCGACCCGGCGGATCTTGCCTTCATCTCTAGATGCCATCGACGACCTCAGCTTCGGCGTACGAGTGGGTCAGCGGGGCCCGCGGCGCGTGGCGCGGGCGGGTCCGCGGCGGAGCGGCCGTACGGCCCGGTCCTGGACCAGGAGATGGCCGAGAGCAGGCTCGTGACCATGACGATCGGTATGCGCTGCCGGAAGATGAGGCCGACGTTGGCCATGGTCGTGGCGTACGCGATGGAGCCGGGGACGACGAAAAGCAGGAGGATCAGCAGCAATCTCCGGTCGTACCGCCACAGCCTGCGCGCGCCCAGGAAGGCATGGTAGAGCAGCCAGTACCACAGGAGTGTGTCCACCTTTCCGAGTTGCAGGGCCACGCTTCCGCCCATCCACGGGAACGGGGACAACAGCGTGTAGAGGAGCTTCGGCCCCAGGGCATTCCAGGCGTTCCCACCGTCGTCGAAGACGACGCCGGACCCGCCCTCCGCGTTCGCCAGCCGTACGTGCTCCGACTGCCCGCGGTCGAGCTGGTCCTGCACGACGGCGAACGGTCCCCCCTGGTCGACGCCCTGAAGCACGACGAGGAGCGGCAGCATCAGAACGGCGACGACGACCAGGCTCCGGGGGGACAGCGCCCGCCTGATCCGGGAGACGCCGACCAGCAGCGGCAGCATGCACATGAACACCATGTAGGGGCGCACATTCCACAGGGCCCACAGCAGCGGCCCGAGGGTCAGCACCTTGCGCACCGCGAAACGCTGCAGGTTCGAGGCGGCGATCCCGAGGCAGGCCACCACGAGGAATGCGTTGAAGCCGTCCTTGAACATGTCGGAGGTGTGCAGCAGGAACCCCGGCAGGAACGCCGTGATGACGAGCAGCCGGAACGCCGCCCGCTCGTCGGCGCCCACGAGGCGCGCGAACCGGTAGACGACGACGCACAGCAGGCAGGCGAGCAGCGCCACGACGGCGGTGCAGGCGAGCGGTGCCCGTCCGCCGCACAGGTACATCACGAACGCGAAGATGTTGCACGGCACGGCCACGGACTGGACCGAGCCGAGTTCGCCGGGGCCGACGAAATGGAGGCCCTCGCGTCTCCACAGCTCGACGATCTCGAGGGCGCGCAGCTCGTAGCCGAGGTTGTCGCCGCCGTAATCAAGGCCGTCGGACCGGATGACCAGGACGTGCACGACCAGCCGGACGGCGAAGGCCGCGAGCAGCACGGGCAGCGCACGCCGCGCCACCGGCGCCGCCAGACCGGTATGCACCATCACGACGAGCAGCACCGCGGCGGCGATGACGATGATGTACTCCACCGCGGTCACCCGTTGGTCCCCGTGCAGACCTCACCGTAGAGCTTGTCGAACCACTCGGCCGCGCGGGCGATGTCCACCTGCCCCGCGCTCTCCCTGGCGCCCGCCCGCAGCCGGGCCCGCATGTCCGGCCGCAACGCCTGAAGGATGCCCCCGGCCAGAGCGTCCGCGCTGCCGGGCACGGTGAGCACGCCGTTCTTTCCGGTCTCGATCAGGTCGGACACGCCGCCGACGGCGGTCGACACCACCGGCACCCCCGCCGCCAGCGCCTCCATGACGACGACCGGCAGGCCCTCGTAAGAGGAACTGAGCACCAGGAGGTCGGCAGCGGCGATCAGCCTGCCCGCCTCCGGCACGTGCCCGACGACGCGCACCCGGTCCAGCCCGAGACGGGACACATGCTCGGCCGTCGCGTCGCGCAGCGGCCCGGACCCGGCGAGGAGGAACAGCGCCCGCGGCTCGGCCGCGACGACCTTGGCAGCGGCCTCGACGAGCAGCCGGTGGTTCTTCTGCGGGTGGAAGTTGGCGACGTTCACTATGAGAAGGGCATCGTCCGGAACCGACCACTCGCGCCTCGTGGCCGCGGCCCGCTCGGCCCACTGGCGCTGCCCCGCCACCCGGACACCGTGGACGCAGGTGGACAGACCGCGCCCGCGCCTGCCGGTCCGCGCACGCGCCACCTGGGGCGAGACCGCCACCGTACGGCTGTCCAGCCAGGCGGTCGCCCGGTCCAGCGCCATCGTCACCGTTCGGTATCGCACGTTGTGGACGGTCGAGACCAGGATCGGCCGCGGGTGCCACAGCCGGGACGCCGGGCGCAGCAGCGCCGCGGGCAGTGGGGAGTGCAGGTTGACCACATCCGGACGCAGGCGCCTGACTTCCCGCACGAGGCGCGCCGGACGCAGCAGCCGGGGGCAGGACGACAGGTCGACGACATCGATCCCCGCCGCGCGGAGCCTACCGGTCAGTTCCTCGGTGGAAGCGCTCAGGCACACCACGGTGTACCGATTGGCCGGACGGCCCGCCTGCCGGCGCGAGGCGGCCAGCAGGCGCTCGACGAGGAGCACCTCGGCTCCCCCGACATCGAGCGTTTTTATTACTTCACAGACATTGACACCGCGCATCGCGCTTGGCTCCCTGGGAAGGCGTTCCATCGGACTGCTAGGGGCGCCTGCGCTCCAAGGCCGGCAGCCCGGCCCCCGCCACGCCGATGTACTTGCCCTCGTACTCGAAGACTCGGAAGGCCCGCTGCCTCTCCGCGTACTCCCGGAAGACCAGGTTGTCCTGGATGTCGTCCATGACGATGACATGCCTGTTGGTCAGGTGCGGACGCACGCGCCGCAGGAAGAACTCTCGTCCGTTCCTCGTCTTGTCGGAGTCGTAGTGCACGAGGTCGACCCGGGTGTCCGGGAGCAGGAACTCCTCAAGATTGCGCCGGTCGCCCTTGGTGCGCAGCGTCCATCTGCGCTTCAGGTCGTCGGGGACGACGTATCCGATGTACCGCTCGGGATCGGCGAGGCGGAAGAAGGGGAAGTCGCTCGACAGCAGGAGGCCGCTCTCGTTGGCGCGCATCGCCGCGAGGATCGCGCTGGTGGACCAACCGGCCGCCACTCCGGTCTCCAGGGCCAGGGCGGGGCGGATGAGCCTGGTCAGCAGGTACAGAAGTTCGACCCCGCCGCCCCCGCCCAGGTTCACGCCCGCGGCGGCGAGCCTGTCGAGACGCGGCCGTGCGAAGTCGGCGAAAGCGGCAGCCCAATCCAGGCCCTCTCGCCACAGGACGGGATCGACGGCGCTCCCCCAGGCGTTCATGTCCTCCGCGTGCCGCGCCGCCCACGCTCGGGCGGCTTTCCTCTCACGGTTGTGCCCGTGGCTCAGGCGCACCCATATTTTCTGCGTCATCACCGGTAGATAAGAAGGGCGGACGGCATTCCTGGCGACGACGCGAATATTCATGCCCGAAGGATATGGCGTCGTTTCATACGCGCCTCGGGAGCGCCACGGGAATATTTCGTAAAAGGAAACGGCAGGCGCGCCGGCGGAATTACGGCCGGCGCAGCGCCGAGATCGGGACCCTCGGCCGGCACCCACCGCTCGACCGGCGCGGCCGTCCGGAAGCGCCGGGGATCGCAGAGGCTCTCGTGGCCCCAGCGGCAGGGCGCGCCGGCCCCGAGCACGTCATCGGGGTCCGAGCGGGCGCACAGCCGCCGGGCCCGGTCGTCGCGGCGCTTCGACGGTGGCCGTTCCGGCGTGCCGCGAAGGCGTCGTCTCGGGCCTGGTCCAAGCCTCACAACCATCCCCGCCCGCTGGCGATTCCGACTCCGGGGCGCGGCCAAGATCTTGCCACTCCTTTGTACGGTCGGGCGGTCGCCCCGGCGGGGGCGGGCCGACCACCCCGGCGTGCGGCCGGAAAGCGCGTCCCTGTCGAGCGATTTCACGGTGGTGCGGCGGAAGGCCGAATCGAAGTCGGCTTTTTACATTTCACTGAATCGCGCCCGACGACCCGGGACACCATCCGGACCATGTGCCGGTAGGGAATGCGAAAAGGCTTCGCCGGGACCGTGACGGTGCCGCGGAGAAGCCCGATTGGCGGGTTAGCTTCTGCGACGTGAACAGGCCCATCACGAGGAGCCCCTGGTGAGACCGACGCCGAGACCGGACGGCCGGATCCGCGTAATGGAAATCATCGCGCGCATGAATATCGGCGGGCCGGCGACCCAGATTCTCGGACTGCACGAACGGCTGAACGCCGACGAGTTCGACCACCGTCTCTACACCGGACACGTCGACGGCGCCGAAGGCGACCACCTTCTGCTCCGGGACGCCGAGCTGCGGGTACGCCGGATCCCCGGACTCGGCCGCTCCGTCCGACCGGCCGACGACTACCGCGCCCTGCTGCGCCTGGCCGCCGAGATGCGCGAGTTCCGGCCGCACATCGTGCACACGCGGACGGCCAAGGCGGGCGCGCTCGGCCGCACGGCCGTCCGCCTTGCCCGCGTCGGCGCCGCCCGGGTGCACGTGTTCCACGGTCACCTGCTGAGCGGCTACTTCTCGCCCGCCAAGCGCCGGCTCTACGTGTGGGCGGAACGGCGTCTGGCCTCCGTCTCCGACCGTCTGGTGACAGTGGGAGAGAAGGTCCGCGACGACCTGCTCGCCGCCGGGATCGGCAGGCCGGAGCAGTACATCGTGATCCCTCCGGGAGTGCGGCTGGGCTCGGTCCCGGACCGGGAGGCCGCCCGCGCCGCCCTCGGCCTGCCCGGGGACGCGCCCGTCGTCGCCTTCGTCGGCAGGCTCACCCGCGTGAAGCGTCCCGACCGCTTCCTCGCCGTGGCGGAATCGCTGCTCGGACGGCTGCCCGCCTGCCGCTTCGTCGTCTGCGGCGGCGGCGAACTGACAGAGGAGGTAGAGCGGGGCGCTGCCCGAATGCCGGGCTCCTTCCACCTGCTGGGGTGGCGGCCGGACGTCGAGACCGTCTATGCCGCGGCCGACGTCGTCGTTCTGACCTCCGACAACGAGGGGACCCCGCTGAGTCTCATCGAGGCCGGCATGGCAGGCGTCCCTGTCGTGTCGACCCGGGTGGGCAGCGTCCACGAGGTCGTCCGGCACGGCGTCACCGGCCTGCTCGCCGCCCCGGATGCCGGCGAACTCGCCGCGCACACCTTGCGGCTGCTGTCGGACCCGGGTCTCGCCCACCGCATGGGCGAGGCCGCCCGCCGCTGGACGACGGACTCCTTCGCGGTCGAACGTCTGGTGGCCGACACGGAGCGGCTCTACCGGTCGCTGTGCCCCGTTCCGCTGAAGACCGAAGGGAGCCGTATATGAGAGTCCTCGTCACTGGAGGCGCCGGGTTCATCGGCGCCAACCTCTGCCGTACGCTGATCACCCGGCCGGAGGTCGAGAGCGTCACCGTCCTGGACGACCTGAGCAGCGGGGACCGCGCGAACGTCGCCGGGCTCGGAGTCGACCTGGTGATCGGCAGCATCCTCGACAAGGAGCTGGTGGCCGGCCTCACCCGCGAGGCCACGCACGTCGTCCACCTCGCCGCCCGGCCCTCGGTGCCCCGGTCGGTGAAGGACCCCGTCGCCTCGCACATGGTGAACGCCACGGGGACCCTGCAGGTGCTGGAGGCCTGCCGCGCCGCCGGACCCGGTGCGATGCCACACGTCATCCTCGCCTCCTCGTCCTCGGTGTACGGGGACTGCCCTGAGCCGTACAAGCACGAGGACCTGCCGACGCGCCCGCTGAGCCCGTACGGCGCCAGCAAACTCGCCACCGAGGCCTACGCCCTCGCGTACGCCGGCAGCTACGGGCTGCCTGTGCTGCCGTTCCGCTTCTTCAACGTGTACGGGCCCCTGCAGCCCGCCGGGCACGCGTACGCCGCGGTGATCCCGGCGTTCATGGACGCCGCCCTGCGCGGCCGGCCGCTGCCCATTTACGGCGACGGGCAGCAGGCGCGCGACTTCACCTACGTGGGCTCGGTGGCGAGCGTCCTCGCCGACGCCGCCGTGCGCCGGGTGACGAGCTCGACGCCGGTGAACCTCGCCTTCGGCACCCGCGTGTCCCTGATAAGCCTCAAACACACTCTGGAGACCGTCCTCGGACGGCCGGTCGAGACGGAGTTCCTGCCCGCCCGCGCCGGTGACATCCGGGAGTCGCAGGCGTCGTCCCGCCTGCTGCTCGAACGCTTCCCGGGGGTGCGGCCCGTCCCGCTGGACGAGGGTCTCCGCCTGACGATGACCTGGTTCGAAAAGAACCTGGACATCGACCCCCGCTGAACAGGGGTCCGGGCGACCTGTGCCCGGGCCCTTCCGCACGCACGCACCTAACTAACGATCCTGCCAATCGCCACCTGCTGGGAGAAGTCGTGACCAAGTCAAGCGGGAACACGTATCTGATAACGGGCGGAAGCGGCTTCGTCGGGTCTCACCTGACCGACGCGTTGCTCGCCCGCGGCGACTCCGTGATCATTTTGGACAACATGTCGACAGGGCGTCCGGCCAACCTCGCACGCCATGCCGCCGAGCCGCGGTTGCGGGTGGTCCAGGGCTCGGTCCTGGACGAACTCGTGGTGGACGAGCTTGTGCACGAATGTGACGTCGTGGTCCACCTCGCCGCCGCCGTCGGGGTGAAGCTGATCGTCGAACACCCCCTGAGGTCGCTGACGACCAACATCCGCGGTTCGGAGATCGTCATCGAGGCGGCACACCGATACCGGCGCAAGGTCCTGGTGGCCAGCACGAGCGAGATCTACGGCAAGAACTCCGCCGGGCCGCTCGCCGAGACGGCCGACCGCATCCTGGGCAGCCCCGACGTCGTCCGCTGGGCCTACAGCACGGCGAAGGCCGTCGACGAGATCCTGGCCAACGCCTACCACCGGGAGCGCGGGCTGCAGACGATCGTGGTCCGGTTGTTCAACACGGTGGGTCCCCGGCAGAGCCCGGCGTACGGGATGGTCATCCCGCAACTGGTCAGGCAGGCGATCAACGGTCTGCCGCTCACCGTGCACGGCGACGGCACCCAGACGCGCTGCTTCGCGCATGTCGAGGACGTCGTGCGCGCCCTGGTGCTGCTCCTGGACTGCGACGCCGCGGTCGGCCAGACCTTCAACATCGGCTCCAGCGAGGAGGTGAGCATCCTGGAGCTCGCCAAGCTCATCACCGAGCTGGCCGGGAGCACGTCCGGCGTCGACCTCGTGCCGTACGCCGACGCGTACGGGCCGGGGTTCGAGGACATGGCCCGCCGGGTGCCGGACACGACGAGGCTGCGGGAGCTCACCGGCTGGACACCGCGCCGGTCGCTCGACGACATCCTGCTGGACACCATCGCGGAAGCCCGCGCCGAACTGGCGAGCCCGCATCGGTGAACGCCTCGGCCATCCTTGCTGCCGGCTGCGCCGGCATCGTGCTCAGCGCCGCAGCGACCTTCCTGCTGCGCCGCCTCGCCCTGAGGTGGGGGATCACCGACCGGCCCAGCGGCCACAAGTCCCATCTGCACCCCACCCCGTACCTGGGCGGGGTCGCGATCACTCTGGGCACGGTCGTCCCTGCGATCGCGCTCGGCGCTTTCGAGGGACCAGCGGCCGGCATCCTTGTGGGTGCCGTGGCGATGACCCTGCTGGGGCTCATCGACGATCTGATCCCGCTCCCTCAACTCACCCGGCTGGCCGTCGAAGCCCTGGCGGCCGGCGTGGCGGTGCTGTGCGGCATCGTCGCGCCAGTCACCGGCGGGCCGCTGGACGTCCTGATCACGCTGCTGTGGATCGTCGTCGTCACCAACTCCTTCAACCTGCTCGACAACATGGACGGCGTTCTCGGCGGCGTGACCGCGGTCAGCGCGACATGCCTGGCGGCGGCCGCCTTCGTGTCGGGACAGCCACTGATCGGGCTGGTCCTGGTCACTCTGTCACCCGCCGCCCTCGGGTTCCTGCTGTACAACTGGGCGCCGGCGCGGATCTTCATGGGGGACGCCGGTTCGCTGTTCATCGGATTCGTCCTCGCCTGCAGCGCGGCACTGCTCGCCGGCACCGCCGCCCCCGCCGGCGGCCCCGGCGCCGCGATAGCGAGCCTGCTCCTGCCGACCTTCGTCTCGACCGTCGACACGGGAGTCGTGCTGCTGTCGCGATGGCGCGCAGGACGCCCACTGCTGTGCGGGGGCACCGACCATCTTTCTCACCGGCTGCGCAGGCTCGGCCTTGGGACCAGACTCACGGCGGTCACGCTCGCCGCGGGCGCCGCCGCAGCCGGCACGGCCTACCTGGCTCTGGTCCTGGGCTGGATCCCGCCGCTCGGCGCAGCGATCGGGGCAGCGGCCGTCGCCTGCCTCGCCGTCCTCCTGCCGCAACGGATTCCGGTCTACCCGGCCGCCCGCCCGCAGCCCTCTCTTCCTGTTAGGCGATGAAGGAATGGAACTTCTCTACTACGCGCGTCTGGTGCGCAGATACTGGCCGCTTCTGCTGGTCTCGCTGATCGTCGGAGTGAGCGCCGCCCTCGTCGTGACCGCGAAGACGCCGCCGAGGTACCTCGCGTCGATATCCATGCTGGTCTCGGCGAACTACCGGGAAGAGAACCTGTCCACCGCCCTGCAGGCGGGGGAACTGTCGCAGCAACGGGTCCAGTCCTACGCCGCCCTGCTGACCAGCCGACGGGTGATCGGGAGGGTCGTCGGTGCCGCGGAGGTCGCGGACCTCCAGGAGAACGTCACCGCCGAGGCCATCCCCAGCACGTCTCTGCTGCGGGCTACCGTCGCCGACTCCGACCCCCGTCGCGCCGCTGCACGGGCCGACTCACTGGGCGCCGTGTTCACCTCGATGATCGACCAGATCGAGCGGCCCACGCCCAAGAGCCCGCCTACCGTCCGGGTCACCGTCGTGGACAAGGCTGATGTCCCCGAGGAGCCCATCGCTCCCCGGCCGGCGGTCAACCTGGCGCTCGGCGTGCTCATCTCGCTGTTCGCGGCCGTCGGCGGGCTCGTCATGCGCGACCGCCTGGACACGACCATCAAGACGGCCGAGGTGCTGCAGAGGGTCGCCGGGACCTCGCTCCTCGCGGTGGTCGGATACGAGCGCGATGCCCGCAGGCACCCCCTGATCATCGGCGGAGCCGGTCGCTCCTCACGGTCGGAGTCGTTCCGTTCGCTGCGAACCAACCTGCAGTTCATCGGTGTGGACCGGAAGCCGAAGTCACTCGTCGTCACCAGTTGCCTGCCCAACGAGGGCAAGTCGTCAACGTCGGCCAACCTGGCGATCGCGATGGCGCAGGCGGGCTGGCGGGTGATCCTGGTCGACGGCGACCTGCGCCGCCCCAGTGTCCCCGGCTATCTCGGCATCGAGGGCGGCACCGGTCTCACGGACGTCCTCATCGACAAGGCCCGCCTGCCCGACGTCATCCAGACCTGGGGCCGGCCCAGCCTGTCGGTGCTGCCGAGCGGACGCGTCCCGCCGAACCCCAGCGAGCTGCTCGGCTCGCAGGGCATGCGCGCGGTGCTGACCCAGCTCACGCAGGAGTACGACATGGTGATAATCGACGCGCCGCCGCTACTCCCCGTCACCGACGCCGCGGCGCTCGCCGCGATCTGCGACGGCACGCTGCTCGTCGTGCGCCACGGCAAGACCCGGCGCGAACAGGTGACGCGCGCCGAGGAGCTGCTGTCGTCGGTCAACGCCCGCCTCGTCGGCGCCGTGCTCAACTTCGCACCGGCCAAGCAGGGCGATCATTACGGCTACGGGTACGGCTACCAGCCGGCGGAGCAGCCGGAGGCGGACGTCAGGTCGCCGCTGCCCGTGTGAACAGCGCCACCGGGGCGGCGAGTGACTCGACGATGCGTCGGGCCGCCGCCCGGTAGGCTCTGCGGGAGCCCCGGTAGGGATCGGCGATGTCGGGCTGCTCCACCCGGACCAGCCCGCGCAGCGCCCTCGCCTCAGCGACCAGCGCGTGCGCCCGCCGCACAGGGTCGGCGTGGCGGAGAACCTCGTCAGCGGGAACCGCCCGGGCCAGCGCGCCGAACTCCGCGATGGTGAACGTGCGCGCCGCCGCCCGAGGATGCAGCGCCACAGCGTGGGAACGGTGCTCGGACGAGGCCGTCAGCACGAGGTCGGCGGCGACCACCGTCTCCGAGGTGAGAGGGCGCGAGGCGAAGCCCTCCGAATCGCCACCGAGCCGGATCAGCTCCCTACGAGCGCCCTCGTCCATCGAGCGCCCCGGCAAGGCATGGGTGCCCGCGCTGGACACGGTGATCGGCGAGCCCGGTCCGAGAGCCGCCCGCGTCAGCCGCTCGGCCAGCGGGGACCGGCAGATGTTCCCCGTGCACACGAACAGGATGCGGAAGCCGGCCCCGGGACCGGCAGGGTCATGAGAGCCGTGGACAAGGTCGCGATCGGGCTCCCGCGCAGGGTTGTGAGCGGCAGCACGGTCCCCCGCACCGCCCCGGAAATGGTCGCGGGCAGAGTCACAGTCACGCGTACGCTCCATGGAGCGGGACGCTAGGACGCGGCGGGCGGGCGGCCGTGGACGGCACGCCGCTTTTTACGATCTCCGGCCTCGTCCCGGATCTCCGGCCCGCGTCGCCGGTGTCCGGCTCTGTCACCGGTCTCCGCCCGCGTCGCCGGTCACCGCGGCGCAAGGCGCGGGCCGCGGCGTGCGGCCCGCGCCTCGTCAGTGCACTGGGCAACCCTGGTCGTTGCGCCGGATCACGGCCTCCTGCGGCCGGACGAGCGGCTGCGCCGGGACCATCGGCGGGGCGGCGGAGTAGGGTTCGAGCAGGTCGAGGTCCATCGTCCTCGTCTGCCGGGGGGCGAACTCCAGCACCGTCGAGAAGATCGGGTGCGACCGCTCATACTCCGTGTAGAACCCGGAAGGCCGGCCGTCCACCCGCATCTCGGTGGCCTGCGCGCCGATGGCGCCGTACAGCGACACCCACAGCCGGTTCGATCCGGGGACGTGGGACCGGCGCGGGGAGTCGAGCCGGTCGGTGACATAGCTGGGCAGGTGCCCGTGCGGCACGTCGTTGGCGAGGCTGATGTGCACCTTCGCCTGGCGCATCCCGTCGGGGCGGCAGGGCCCCAGCTCGTAGGTGATCGACCGGCGCAGGTAGTAGTCGAGCTTGGTCCCGGCCGAGTTGTTGACGACGAGCGCCGCGTACGGCCCCGGCCGCTCGGGCAGCACACCGCCGAGGGGGGTCGCCTCGAGCCGCGCCTCCTCGTCCTTCCTGCTGGTCCAGATCTGGACCCTGCGGTCGGTCGCGAGGCCGGCCAGGACCGGCACCAGCCGGGTGGGCTCGGGATTCGCCCTGATCAGCGCCTCACTCACGGCGCCCGCGAGCCTGATCAGGTATTTCTTGCGTTCGACCGGGTCGGAATAGCGCTCGTACGCCACCCGCTCGGTGAGGTCGACGACGTTGGCGGCGGTGACGGTCTCGCCTCCCGGCAGCCGCACCGGCCCGGTGATCTCCAGCATCCGGGCCAGGCCGACCGGATCGGTGGCGATGGCGCCGTCCACCGGCTTGCCCGTCTGCCGCTGCCACAGCCCGGCCCAGGTGGTCGCGGCGTACGGGAAGTGCGGCGACAGGTTGGACACCGACAGCATCTTGGCCGCACCGGGCCCGTAGCGCGCACGGAAGCGCACCCCGTGGTCGACCACGGGCTTACTACTGTTCGCGAGGCCGTTGTTGGCCGACAGCCGCTCGATCGCGATCCTGCCCCGGTCGGCGCGGAGGATGCCGTACGCGCCGACCAGGCCGCCCGTCCCGCGTGCCTCGGCGTTGGTCTGGAACGCCAGGAAGTAGCGCCTCGGGCCGTCGCGGCCGAGCATGGGCGGTGCGAGCGCCGCGACGTTCGCCGCCGCGCCCGCAAAGCCCTGGATCCTTGCGGTCTCCCGCACCATCGTGTCGCGCGCCCGGTCCACGGCCTCCAGGCCGGTTTCGGCCGGGGTGCGCGTCAGCTCCGACCGCGCCGCCGCGATGCGTACGGCGGCGCGGTCGAGGACCGGCGCCAGCGCGTCGAGAGTCGCGAGCATCCGGCTCTGGTCGTTCCCGGCGAGAGCGCCGCCCCCCGTCATGAGCGGGGCGGCCACCCGCTGGACCTCGGCCAGCACGTCGGTGAACTCGTCGGCCGCCCCCGCCAGTCCGCGGACCGTCGTCGCCGCGTCCCCCACCAGAGGCAGATGCGTGAGCAGGGCCCAGCCGGGGCCGCCTGTCAGCCGTCGCGCCTCCGCCGCGTGCCGCCGGGCGTCCGCGAGCGTCCTGCTCAGCGAATCGCCCGGCGACCCGAGGCGGGCGGTGCGCAGCCGGAGCAGAGCGTCCCGCGCCGCCTCAAGGTGGTCGCGCACGCTCAGCCCGAGATGCGCGGACCAGCCCCCGGCCAGCACGAGGCCGAGGGCCAGCGACGGCAGGCCGACGACGACCAGCCTGCGCCTCATCCTCTTAGGCACCGGTCTGCTCGACACCTGTCTACTTGGCGTCGGTGGACCGGCGGCGCCGTGCGGAGAGCATGGTGCAGCCGAGCGCGACGGCCAGCAGGCCCGCGCCAGCCGCGGCGATCCCCATCGGCGCGCCCGTGAACGGCAGCTGCGGGCCGGCCGCAGCCGGTGCGGGGCCGCCGCCGCCCATCTGCTCGGAGTCCATGCCCATGGGCATGTCCTCGTCGTAGGACTCCTCGTCCGCGCTCTCCTCGGGCTCCTCCTCCGACTCCTCCTCGGAGAAGTCCTCGTCGGGGAGCTCGGCGACGTCCTCCGGCGACCTCTCGCTGGTCTGGACGGCGTTCTGGACCGGGAGTGCCCCACTGTCGCTACCCGGGCCGCCCGGCCCGATGATGGGCTGGGCACCGTCGTTGTTCTGCGTGTCGTTGCTGGTCCAGGCGCCGGGTCCGGTGTTGTTCCACTGCGGTCCGGTGCCCCACCACGTCGGCCCGCAGTTGCCGTTGGGGCAGTTGGTGGTGTTCACAGTCTCCGGCTCCACGCCCTGCACGTCCGCGGCCGGGACGACGGTGGTCGTGGCCGGTTCGACGACCTTGTCGGCCTTGTCGGCCTTGTCAGCCTTGTTGACGCCGTCCGCGCCGGGGTCGCCCCACCCGTCGCCACCGCGACCGCCCCTGCCGTCGTCGCGGTCCCCGCCGCCGGCACCGCCACCGCCGCCCACGGGACCGAGCAGCCGGCCTTCCCGTGAGAGACCGGCCAGGGCATCGAAGGGGTCATCCGAGAAATCGCCCAGGAACACCAGGGCGAACGGTTCGAAGGGGGCGGGCGGGTACGGCTGCATGGCGACCTTCGGCGCCGCCGCGTAGGTCTGTGCGGCGGCCACGCCGGCACCGCCGAGCGTCAGGCCGCCCGCGACCGTCACCGCCAGAAGAATAGGTACTGTAGTTTTTCGCGCCACTTTGGACTCCCGATAACGGCCGCTCAATTCTTTGAGCATTTGCCCGGATTGCCAGCGATATTTCGCTGCTCGACTGTTATATGCGCCTGGCCAAGGTCCGCCCCATAGCGGCACACGGTGCTTACCGAAGGATCGTCCAGGTTTTCGCTTCGTTGACCCCGCCCGTGTCGCCGCAGGTGATCGGGCATATGAGTCAACCGTACGGGCCCGGTCCCGCGATTTCGGGGCGGGACACGCGCCGCGCTCATGCCCCGGTGTCCGGCGAGCCAAAGAATTCGCCAACGCCCCTCGCGCGGTCTCCGGCGGGAGATGTCCGGAGGCGATACTCGGTCCGTGCGCGGAGCAGACGACGGAGCCGTGAAAACGGTCACGCGGGTCATCGGCGAGCTGTGCCTGCCGGTAGGGCTGGTCCTGCTGCTGTTCTACGCATATCTGCTGTGGGGCACCGGAGCGGAGACCGAGCGGGAGCAGAGCGTGCTGCAGCGACAGCTCGGCGAGGTCTTCGCCAGGCACGACGGGCAGGCGCGTCCGGGCGAGGGTCCGGTGCGGCTCGGCGACGCGCTGGCGCTGCTGCGCATCCCACGGCTGGGCGCCGACTACCGGTTCGCCGTCGTCGAGGGCGTCGGCCCGGCGGAGCTGCGCAAGGGCCCCGGTCACTACCCCGGCTCGGCGATGCCCGGCCAGGTGGGCAACTTCGTGCTCTCCGGCCACCGCACCACCTACGCCGCGCCGTTCAACCGGATCGACCAGTTGCGGCGCGGCGACGACATCGTGGTGGACGCGCGGGACGCCCGCTACACCTACGAGGTGACGCGTAAGGAGATCGTGGACCCCGGCGAGGTCGACGTCGTCGATCCCGTCCCCGGCCATCCCGGGAAGCGGCCCACCACCGCGGTCATGACCATGACCACCTGCCACCCCAAGTTCTCCGCGGCGCAGCGCCTGATCGTCCAGGGCGTGCTCGTCCGCCGCGAGGAACGCCGCGACTGACCGAGGGAGATCCGGCGTGTACAGGTTCCTCTGGCGGCGGCTGCCCGGCGGCACCGCGCTCCGGCTGGCCGTCGTGCTGCTGCTGACCTGCGCGGCCGTGGCCGCGCTGTGGTACGTCGTGTTCCCCTGGCTGGCGCCGCGGGTGCCGCTCGGCTAGCGAGGCCGCCCTCATGTCCCCGATGCCCGCCTCGCGGTTCCTCCGGGCCGTCTCGGCCCTGCTCCTGGGACCGGCCGTGCTGGTCACCGTGTCACCGGTCACCGCGTCCCCGGCCCGGGCAGCCGTGCCCGCGGGTGCCCCGGCGGCGAACGCCGTACGCGTGCTGCGGTACGACGCGAGCCGCGCCGCCGAGTTCCGCACGGTGATGGACCAGGCCGCGCGGGTGTGGAGCGCGAGCGTCGCCAACGTCCGGCTGGTCGCGGGCACGCCCGCCGACTTCGTGGTGCGCGCGGACGACGGCTGGCCGCGTACGAGCGCCACCGGGCTGGGCCGGGGCACGATCTGGCTGGGCAGGGAGGCGACCGCCGGGGGCTACTCTCCCCTGCGCATCGCCACCCATGAGATCGGCCACATCCTCGGCCTGCCCGACCGGCGCACCGGCCTGTGCGCCGACCTGATGTCCGGTCACAGCGCCCCGGTGAGCTGTGCCAACTCCGCCCCGAGCGCCGCGGAGCGCCACACCGCCGACGCGAACTTCGCCGGCTCCGCTCAGAGGGCGACGCCGAGGAGCGCGTCGGCGACGTCGCGCACCAGCGCCGGAGACGAGGCGTCGTCGCCCTCCTGCGCCGCCCAGGCGTCGATCACCGCGAGCGCACCGGGGGCGTCGAGATCGTCGGCGAGGCGCTCGCGCACCGCCGCCAGCACAGGGCCGCCCTCGGGGCCCGCCGGGCGCGCCACCGCCGCCCGCCACCGCGCCAGCCTCTCCTCGGCCGCGGTGAGCTGGTCCGGCGTCCACTCCCAGTCCGAACGGTAGTGGTGCGCCAGCAGGGCCAGCCGGATGGCCATGGGGTCGGCGGCCTGCCGCAGCCTGGAGACGAACACGAGGTTGCCCCTGGACTTCGACATCTTCTCGCCGTCCAGGCCGACCATGCCCGCGTGGACGTACGCCCGGGCGAACGGCCACTCGCCGGTGGCCACGTGGCCCTCACAGGCGCCCATCTCGTGGTGGGGGAAGATCAGGTCCGAGCCGCCGCCGGCGACGTCGAAGCCGCTGCCCAGGTTGCGCAGGGCGATGGCGGTGCACTCGATGTGCCAGCCGGGCCTGCCGCGGCCGAGCGGCGAATCCCAGGACGGCTCTCCGGGCCGTTCCGCCCGCCACAGCAGCCAGTCGAGCGGGTGGCGCTTGCCCTCCCTGCCGGGGTCGCCCCCGCGCTCGCCGAACAGCTCGAGCATGGTCTCCTCGGAGTAGCCCGAGACCGCGCCGAACTTGGGCGCGGACGCGACCGAGAAGTAGACGTCCCCGTCGATCTCGTACGTGGCGCCCCGCTCGGCCAGCCGGGTGACCAGTTCGGCGATCTCCCCCACGGTCTCGGTCACCCCGACGTACTCGCGGGGCGGCAGGATGCGCAGCGCCTCCATGTCGGAGCGGAACAGCTCGATCTCACGCTCGCCGAGGGAGCGCCAGTCGGTGCCGGTCGCCTCGGCCCGCTCCAGCAGGGGGTCGTCCACGTCGGTGGCGTTCTGGGTGTAGTGCACGTCGTGGCCGGCGTCCCGCCACACCCGGTTGACCAGGTCGAAGGCGAGGTAGGTGTTGGCGTGGCCCAGGTGGGTGGCGTCGTACGGCGTGATGCCGCAGACGTAGAGCCTGGCCTCGCCGGAGGGGGTAGTCTCCCGCACCTCCCGGGCGGCCGTGTCGTACAGACGGAGCATGAGGCCCGAACCGGGCAGCCTTGGGACATTCGGAGCAGACCACGATCGCATGGTGTGAAGCCTATCCGCGCCGCCGGCGGACCCGGTCAGCCGGTGCGCCCCACGAGGTGTCCACTTCGTGCCAGGTGGCGGGGTCGTCCGGCTGGGGGCAGAAGTCGTAGCGAAGCCCCTCCTCCGCCACGGCGACCAGCGTGATCGAGAGGCTGGCGAAGACCCGCCCGTCCGGCAGCCGCCGGCGCATGACCAGCGCGCGGGGATCGTCCCAGGGCATCCCCGCGCCCGAGGCGGGGTCGAGCCACTCCCCCCAGAACCGCTCGGTCGAGCCTCCCGTGGTCCACCCGGGCCGGGCGGCCCTGGCGAAGCGGGGCCGGAACCACGCGGTGCGCGGCTCGCTCTCCTCGCGATCCCAGCCGGCGTTCACGATCATGTGCACGCCCGCGGGCAGCTTCTCCTCGGCAAGGGACCTGCCGTCCCAGCTCCACAGCCGTACACCGTCGAGCCCGCCGAGAAGCAGATGAAATGGGTCGTACCACGATAAATTGAGCGGCGGGAACTCTCCCGCCGCCGCGGCGAGCAGCGGCAGCTCGCCGCGCGAGTGACGCCTGCCCTCCGAGGCCGCGACGCCGTCGCCGTTGAGCAGCGCGGCCACGCGCCGGTTTTCGGGGTCGGCGGCCAGCCAGGTGCCGCCCGCCTGCAGGTCGCGGCCCCCGACCAGGCCGGGGTACGCGGGCCAGTGCCGGTCCGGTGACATCCACGGCCGCGTGACGAACTCGTCACGCACTCCCGCCAGGAGCACCGGCGCGTCCGCCTCCGGCTCGACGCTCACGATGACCGTACACAATGCGTGTTCCCTCCAATATCGGTAGAGACCCCTGCAGAGTGCACAATTCGCACGTTTTGCGCAAGCCTGACCGAGTCGATCAAATCGGGGGCCACGGTATCGCCGGCCAGTCTTCGGACGGGTGGGGGTGGACCCCCGTGGCGAGCAGCCTCTTGACCCGCTCCCACGTGGCCTCCACCTCGGCCTGGGTCAGCAGCTCGCGCAGGCGCCGGCCGAGACGCCCCCGCTCGATCTCGTGTTCCAGCCGCACCAGCACGTTGACCGCCTCGCGCGGGAGCGCCTTGCCGCGCCACTGCCACAGCACGGTGCGCAGCTTGTCCTCCACCGCGAAGCACACCCCGTGATCGACCCCGTACACGTGCCCGTCGGGCAGCGGCAGCAGGTGGCCGCCCTTGCGGTCGGCGTTGTTCACCACGGCGTCGAACACGGCCATGCGGCGCAGGGCGGGGTTGCGGCTGCGCATCAAAGCCATCAGATCGGTCTCGGGATCGGCGTCGATCCACAGCTGCACCATCCCCGGGCCGAAGGGGCCGTCCCGATAGACGGTCGGCGGCACGATGCGCCATCCGGTGGCGGCGGCCACCTCGTAGGCGGCCACCTCCCGGGCCGCGAGCGTGCCGTCGGGAAAGTCCCACAGGGGGCGCTCCCCGCGCACCGGCTTGTACACGCACGCCGCCGTGTGCTCGCCGTTCCTGATGGAGCAGTAGAGCGTCATGTTCGTGGCCTCGACGAGTCGTCCTGCCACTTCTAAGGTGCCCTCCCGCAGCAGGCTCAGCGCCGCCGCGTCGTCCAGCCCCGGCCCGTCCACGTCGCTGATGCTCGCCTCGCCCTCGGCCGTCATCCGGTTCCTCGCCCGCGCGGCGCGAGGCCGCCCTTCCACCCGTTCACCGCCGCGCCTCTCATGCCGACAGTCCTCCGGGGTGGTGGCCGTTGAGGCGGACGCAGATGTGGCCCTCGGGGTCGAGCGGCCTGCCGCACAGCGGGCACGGCGGGCGGCCCGCGGCGACCACCTCGAGCGCCCTGCGGCTGAACGCGCGGGCGGCGGCGGCGCTGATCCGCACCCGGAGGACGGCGGGCTCGGGCCGGTCGTCCAGCGGGGGCTCCTCGTCCTCCTCGTCGCCCTCGGTGGCCTCCTGCGCCTCGATGATCACCTGGGCGGTCTCGGGATCCCAGGCGAGCGCCATCGTGCCCACCCGGAAGTCCTCGTCGATCGGCAGGTCGAGAGGGCCCTCGTCGGCCAGCTCCGCGGGGGCCATGGCCGGGACCGGCGCGCGCCCGCCACTGCGCCGCAGCACCTCGTCGAGCAGCTCGTCGAGGCGATCGGCCAGCACGGCGACCTGGAACTTCTCCAGCGCAACCGTGGTGATCCTGCCCTGGCCTCTGGCTTGCAGGAAGAAGGCTCGCGCGCCCGGTTGCCCCACGGCACCGGCCACGAACCTGTCAGGCGGATCGTAGTCGAAGACCGGCATAGCCCGACCTTATGTGGTCCCGGGTCCGCCGCCGACGGCGGCATCGCTTCCGGTGATGGTTTCTCCCCCGTCTTCGTCCTCCGACACCTCCGGCGGGAGCACCAGGTTGGCCACTCCCCCGCCCACGTCGTTGGCCCTGAGCAGGAAGGGACGCAAGGGGGTGTAGCGGATCACCGTGACAGACGCGGGGTCGGCCGTGATCCGCTGGAACTGGTCCAGGTGCATGCCCAGGGCGTCGGCCACGATCGCCTTGATCACGTCACCGTGGCTGCAGATGAGATAGGTGGCCTTCTCGCCGAGCCGCTCGTTCCAGTCGCGTACGGCCCGCACGGCCCGGCTCTGCACGTCCGCCAGGGCCTCGCCGCCGGGGAAGACGGCCGCGCTGGGATGGGCCTGCACCACCCGCCACAGCGGCTCCTCGGCGAGCTCCTTCAGCGGCCTGCCGGTCCAGTCGCCGTAGCCGCACTCGCCGAACCTTTCATCGGTCTGCACCGACACGGGGCGGCCCGCCGCGATGGCGGCGGCGGTCTCCTGGCACCGCTCCAGCGGGCTGGACACGATGGCGTCCAGCTCCAGGGGCGCGAGCCGTTCCGCGACGGCGCGCGCCTGCTCCCGGCCGCGTTCGTCGAGATGGACGCCCGGGGTCCAGCCGGCCAGCACGGGGCCGGTCATCGCGGTGAGGCCGTGCCGTACGAGCAGGACGGTCGTCATGACTGCACCACTCCCAGGGCCAGCAGCGTGAGGAGGAACGTCCCGGCGAAGACGCGATAGACGACGAAGATGATGGTCGAGTGGCGCGCCACGTAGCGCAGCAGCCAGGCGATCGAGGCGTACCCGACGACGAACGACACGACCGTCGCGATCAGGGTGGGCGCGACCGGGGGGCCGCCGCCGTCGCCGACGTGGCGCAGCTCGAACAGCCCCGAGAGGATCACCGCCGGGATCGACAGCAGGAAGGAGTAGCGGGCGGCCGCCTCGCGCGTGTATCCGAGGAACATCGCGCCGGTCATCGTGGAGCCCGAGCGGGAGGCGCCGGGGATCAGCGGCAGCATCTGCCAGGCGCCGACGATCAGGCCGTCGCGCATGTTGAGGTCGGCGACCTCTTTCTTCTTGCGGCCCATCTGGTCGGCCACGAGCAGCAGCAGGCCGAAGACGATGAGCATGACCGCGTTCAGCCACAGGTTGCGGGCCGGGCCCTCGATCGCGTCCTTGAACAGCAGGCCGGCGACGCCGATCGGGATCGTGCCCAGGCCGATGTACCACCCCATGCGCGCGTCGAGGTCGCCGCGCAGCTCCGGCGTCCAGAGGCTGCGCAGCCAGGTCCACGTGATACGGACGATGTCGCGCCAGAAGTAGATGAGCACCGCGAGCATGGTGCCGAGCTGGATCACCGCGGTGAACGCCGCGCCGGGGTCGCCCCATCCGGCCAGC
This sequence comes from Microbispora sp. CSR-4, assembly GCF_008033685.1. NCBI lineage: Bacteria > Bacillati > Actinomycetota > Actinomycetes > Streptosporangiales > Streptosporangiaceae > Microbispora > Microbispora sp. CSR-4. The sequence goes on along the minus strand of NZ_VJVX01000003.1, from coordinate 117,855 downwards.
TTGGGCACGATCAGCAGGTGGGCCGAGCTGGAGATGGGCAGGAACTCGGTGAGACCCTGCACGAGCCCGAGCACGATCGCCTGTAGTACGTCCATGGTGCGGACAGCCTATCGGCTAGTCTGTCCGCACCATGGACCAGCGACTAGTCGGGCGCAGCGGTCTGTCGGTGTCCAGGATCGGGCTCGGCACGATGACCTGGGCCCGCGACACCTCCGCCGAGGAGGCGACGGCGCAGCTCACCGCCTTCGCCGAGGCCGGCGGCACGCTGATCGACACCGCCGACGTCTACGGGGGCGGCGACGCCGAGCGTCTGATCGGGCGGCTCATCCGCGACGTGGTGCCGCGCTCCGAGCTGGTCATCGCCACCAAGGCCGTGCTCACGCCCGGCGGCGGGCACGACGCATCGCGCCGTCACCTCATCCGCGCGCTCGACGCCTCCCTGACCCGGCTCGGCCTGGAGGAGGTCGACCTGTGGCAGCTCCACGCGTTCGACCCCAGGGTGCCGCTGGAGGAGACGCTCGCCGCCGTCGACTACGCGGTCTCCACCGGGCGTACGGCCTACGCGGGCGTGTGCAACTACACGGGCTGGCAGCTCGCGGCCGCCGCCACGTGGCAGCGGTGCGGCGACTCGCGGGCCCCGATCGTCGCGGCGCAGGTGGAGTACTCCCTGCTGGCCAGGGACGCCGAGGAGGAGGTGCTGCCGGCCGCCGGGCACGTGGGTGCCGGGATCCTCGCCGGGTCGCCGCTGGGACGCGGCGTGCTGACCGGGAAGTACCGCACCGGCATCCCCGCGGACTCCCGCGCCGCCACCCCGCACTTCTCCGAGTTCGTCCGGCCCTACCTGGACGAACGGTCCCGCAGCATCGTGGAGTCGGTGACGACGGCGGCCGAGGGGCTCGGCGTGTCGCCGCTCGCCGTGGCGCTCGCCTGGGTGCGCGACCGCCCGGGCGTGTCGTCGGCGATCGTCGGCGCGCGCACCCACGCGCAGCTTCTCGGCGTGTTGCAGGCCGAGAAGCTGACACTGCCGTGGGAGATCCGCGAGGCTCTGGACGACGTCTCCGACCCTTGAGCGCCGCGCCGGGCGCGTGAGGAGAACGAGAATCGTCCTCACGTATCACACATCGATACCGAACTGCAACTTTCTACTGCATAACCCCGCGCTCCGGCGAAGAGTGGCGGGTATGTCGGGGGATGGACCAGAGCACTGTGGAAGGGGACACATGGGGATCGTAGGCAAAGCCTCCGCGATCTCCGCCGGGGCTCTCGCGATCACCCTGGCCGGAGGGCTCCCTCTCGCCGCATCTCCGGCACAGGCCTTCGACTGCACCAGCGACGGCGGCCTGGTCTCGGGCCTCACCGGCGGCGTCTGCTCCCTGGTGGACGGCGTGAGCCAGCTGGCCGACGGCGTCACCGACATCGCGGACAAGGCCACCGGCGGCGCGACGAAACCGGTCACGAAGGCCGTGGACGACACGTTGAAAACGACCACCGGAGCCGCGGGCACGGCGGTGAACGATGTCGGGAAGGCGGTCGACAAGGCCGGCCGGACGCTCACCGGGGCGGCGGACAGCGCGAGCAGCGGGGCGAGCGCGGCGACCGGAGGCTCGGACGCCTCGGGCGACGCGACGGGCCCCGTGGGCGGGGTGACGGAGGCCGTCAGCGGAGCGGCCAAAGCCGTGAGCGGAGCGGCCGAGACGCTGACGGGCGGCGGAGCCACGAGCAGCCCCTCCCCGGCCATCCAGAAGATCACCGACGGGCTCACCAGCGCCGTCCAGGGCACCTGCCTGCCCCTGGTCGCCGGCGATGACTGCGCGTCCGACGAGGACGACGAGGGCGCGCGGAGCTCCGGGAAGGCGGGGACGGCCGGCAACAAGGCGACCCGGCCCAAGGCGTCCATGACACCCGAGGGCACCCTTTCTCCCGAGCCCTACCGGCCGCGTCTCGTCGCGGCGCTCGAGGACGACCCGAAGGCGGGCCACGCGGGGAAGGTGGACCCGGACGAGGACGGCGTGATCCCCCTCCTCTGGCCCGGGCAGAAGATGCCCGAACTGCCCGAACTGCACGGCGGCCCCGCGGGCGCGTCCACGCGGGCCCAGCGGTCCTACGACGCGGCGGGAACGGCCCTCACCGCGGTTCTGCTGCTCTCGGCGCTGCTGGCCACCCGCGTGGTCTCGGCTCGGCGGGCCCGCGCCGGACAGCAGGAGCCGGCCGAATCGATCCCGTTCGAGGGCGGCCTGCGGCTGCCCGGGAAGGCCGGGCGCCACCGGCTCGCCTGAGGACGCCCCGGGCGTGCCCGGCCTCCTCACCCGCGCCCGGGAGGAGGCCGGACGCGGCTCCGTCAGGAATACCAGGTGGGCTCGGGAATCTCGTCACGCAGCCGGTGGACGCCTACCTCACGGCGCTTGTACGCCACCGGGTCGTGCAGGGTGTGGGTGCGCACGTTGCGCCAGAACCGGTCGAGCCCGTATCGGGACGCGGTCGAGCGGGCCCCCGTGGCCTCGAAGACACGCGAGGTGACCTCCAGGGCCACGTCGGTGGCGCGCGCCTTGGCCGCGGCCACCCGCACCTCGTGCTCGCCGCGCAGCCGCGGGGTGACCTCGTCCGGGTTGAGGTGGAACCACAACCCCTCCCGGGCGACCTCGTCGGCCAGCGCCTCGGCCGCCCACAGCTTGGCGGTGAGGTCGCCGTAGAGGTCGATGACGTACGGCTCGTCGACCGCGCGCTCATACCCGCCGTGCAGCCACGGGCGGGTGTGCTCCCGCGTGTACGCCAGCGCGGTCTCCAGCGCTCCCCTCGCGATGCCGAGGTAGAAGTTCACGAACACGAGCTGGATGGTCGGCACGTTGAGGGTCGCGTAGACGCGCGGCCGGAACTCCTTGTCCACGTAACCGAGGGCGTCGCGCCAGGGCACGCGTACGCCGGAGACCGTGACGCTGCCGCTCTCGGTGAGCCGCTGGCCGATGTTGTCCCAGTCGTCGTGGAAGGTCAGCCCCTCGGAGCCGGAGGGGACGATGGCGAAGACGTGCTTGTCCGTCCCCTCCAGCACGCCCTCCAGCACGGTGACGTCGGAGACCTTGCTGCCGGTGGAGAAGGTCTTGCGCCCGTCGAAGGTGAGCGTGTCACCCTCGTCGCGTACGACGATGTCGCGGTCACGGGGGTTGACGGCCCCGCCGAAGAACCAGCGGTGGCGGGCGGCCTCGGCCTCGATCCGCTCCCACTGCTCGCGGGTGCCCACCAGGCGGGCCGCCCAGTTCCAGAGGTAGTGGTAGCCGAGAAGCTGGCCGATGGAGCCGTCGGCCGCGGCCACCTCGCGGACGACGCGATAGGCGGTGGGCCAGTCCTGTGCCGCGCCGCCGTGCGCCGTGGGTCCGAGCAGCGTTACCAGGCCGGAGTCCTTGAGCAGCCCGATCTCCGCGTACGGGGTCTTCGCGGCCCTGTCGCGCTCCGCGGCGTCGGCCGCGAGAGCGGCCGCCACTTCTCCGGCGCGCGCGATCCACTCGTCCGGAGTGCGCGGTGCCGGGCCGTCCGTCCAGTCCGTACGACCGGCGTGAGCGATGGTCACGTGTCGTCTCCTCTCGTGTGCGGCGCGTCGCGCCTGCCGTCGCCCACCAGGTTAGGCAACATTCTCTACTTGTTAAGTGGACAAATTGCCGAACGGCCGGTAGGGTCGCCCTTGAACACCGGCGAACCCCTTGGACGAGGTGGACGACGATGCGCATCGAGCAGCTCGAATACATCCGCGCGGTGACCCGTCTCGGCTCGCTGCGCCGGGCGGCCGACCACCTGCACCTGTCCCAGCCGGCGCTGAGCGAGACCGTGCGCAACCTGGAGCGGGAGCTCGGCGTCGACCTCCTCGAGCGGCGCAGGTCCGGCGCCACGATCAGCGACAAGGGCCGCGAGCTGCTGCCGTACATCAACGGCGTGATCGAGGCGGTGGACCGGCTGCGCAGCGCGGCCGACGAGCAGCACCGCATGGCCCGCATGGTCAGGCTGGGCACGGTCAACGCGGCCACGGTCCCGCTGCTGATCCCCGCCGTACGCGCGTTCCGGGAGGCGCATCCGGCGACCCAGGTCGAGGTCGTCGGCGCGCAGCAGGCGGAGATCCACCGGCGCATCCGGGAGGGGAGCTTCGATCTCGGGCTGGTGAACTACCTGACCGGCGACGATCTGCCGCCCGACCTCGCCACGACCGAGTTGCTGCGCGGCCGACCGGTCGTGTGCGTGCGGCCGGACAGCCCGCTGGCCGCGCTGGCCGCGGTCGAGGTCGCCGACCTGCTCCGCGAGCCCCTGATCGTGATGCGCTCCGGCTACGTCATGCACCGCCTGGTGCACCGCCTGCTCGACGGGCGGGCGCCGTCGTTCTCGTATTCGACCGACGGCGCCGAGATGGGCAAGCTCATGGTCGCCGAGGGGCTCGGCGCCACGGTGCTGCCCGAGTTCAGCGTGGCCGGCGACCCCCTCCTGCGCAGCGGCGCGATCACCTACCGGCCGCTGGCGCACCGCGTGGCGGAGGTCCTCCTGGTGATCCAGTCGCAGCGATCCACCTCCGGCCCCCGGGTGGCCCGCGACCTGCACCGGTTCCTCGTGGACCGGGCACGGGAGTGCCGCACCGACGCCCGGGCGCGCGCCACCGGGTGACAGCACACGACGACAGCGACACGACGACAAGCGAGACAACGACAGCGACACAACGGCCGGGGGCAGGGTGACAGGGCGGCCCTATCACTCCCCCGCCGATCGCGTGTGGAACTCCCGGACACGCCCGACGTACGATCCCGATTGTTCAAGTAGGAAATGACTGAAAGGGGTCCTTCGTGTCCGCGAACGTCAGTCCCGAGCCGCTGCGGTTCGCCTACTGGGTGCCCAACGTCAGCGGCGGGCTCGTCACCAGCACGATCGAGCAGCGCACCGACTGGAGCTACGACTACAACCGGAAGCTGGCGGTGCTCGCGGAGAACAACGGCTTCGAGTACGCGCTGTCCCAGGTGCGCTACATGGCCAGCTACGGCGCCGCCTACCAGCAGGAGTCGACGAGCTTCAGCCTGGCGCTGCTGCTCGCCACCCAGCGGCTGAAGGTGATCGCCGCCGTGCACCCGGGCCTGTGGCACCCGGCGGTGCTGGCCAAGCTGCTCAGCACCGCCGACCACCTCTCGGGCGGCCGGGCCGCCGTCAACGTGGTGAGCGGCTGGTTCAAGGGCGAGTTCACCGCTCTGGGCGAGCCGTGGCTGGAACACGACGAGCGCTACCGCCGGGCGGAGGAGTTCATCCGCGTCCTGCGGGCGAGCTGGACCGAGGACAGCGCGCATTTCCAGGGCGACTTCTACCGCCTGCACGGATACGACCTGCAGCCCAAGCCGCTCTCCGGGCCGGACCGCCCGCACCCCGAGATCTTCCAGGGCGGCAACTCCACCGCGGCGCGCGCCATGGCGGGCCGGGTCTCCGACTGGTACTTCAGCAACGGCAAGGACTTCGACGGCGTCACCGAGCAGATCGAGGAGGTCGGCGCGGCCGCGCGGGCCCACGGCCGCCGGGTGCGCTTCGGCCTGAACGGCTTCCTCATCGCCAGGGACACCGAGGCGGAGGCACGCGAGACGCTGCGCGAGATCGTGGCCAAGGCCGACGTCGAGGCGGTCCACGGGTTCCGCGACGCGGTACGCCAGGCCGGCCGGTCCACGCAGGACGGACGGGGCATGTGGGCCGACTCCTCGTTCGAGGACCTGGTGCAGTACAACGACGGCTTCCGCACCCGGCTCATCGGCACGCCGGAGCAGATCGCGCACCGGGCGATCGAGTACAAGAAGCGCGGTGTCGACCTGCTCCTGCTCGGCTTCCTGCACTACCACGAGGAGGTCGAGTATTTCGGCCGCCACGTGCTGCCCATCATCCGCGAGCTGGAAGGCGAGCTCGATGCGAAGGGCGCGTTCCCCGTGGAACCGGCCCGGGCGTGATCCATGACCGATCTCACTCGCACGCCTGCCCAGGCATCGCCGCGCACACCGGGGACCGCTCATGTCGTCACCGGCGACGAGGAGGCCCTCGCGGTCGCCGCCGAGCTCGCCGGGCGGTTCGCGAAGGGCGCCGCCGGACGTGACGCCCGCCGCGAGCTCCCGCACGCCGAGCTGGCCGAGCTGTCGGCCAGCGGCCTGCTCGGCATCACCGTCCCCCGTGAGCACGGCGGCGCCGACGTACGCAGCGCCACGCTGGCGGAGGTCGTCCGCCTGCTCGCCGCCGCCGACCCCAACATCGCCCAGATCCCGCAGAGCCACTTCGTGTACGTCAACGTGCTGCGGCAGCAGGGGTCCGCGGCGCAGCGGGAGTTCTTCTTCGCCGAGGTCCTCGCGGGCAGGCGGTTCGGCAACGCCCAGTCGGAGGCGGGCACCCGGCACGTGCAGGACTACCGCACCCGGCTGCGTCCCGACGAGGAGGGCGGCTACGTCCTCGACGGCGTGAAGCACTACTCGACCGGGGCCCTGTTCGCCGACTGGATCACCGTGCTGGCGAAGGACCCCGCCGACCGGCTCGTCGTCGCGTACGTGCCGGCGGGCGCGCCGGGCCTCACGGTCGTGGACGACTGGGAGGGCATGGGCCAGCGCACCACCGCCAGCGGCACGGTCCGGCTGGAGGGCGTGCGGGTGCCGGCCGACCGCGTGGTCCCCCACCACCTGACCTTCACCGGGCCGCAACTGCACGGCGCCCACGCGCAGCTGCTGCACGCCGCGATCGACGTCGGCATCGCCCGCGCCGCGCTCACCGAGGCCGCCGAGTTCGTCCGCACCCGCAGCAGGCCCTGGTTCGAGAGCGGTCTCGACCACGCCGCCGACGACCCCCTGACGATCCAGCGCTTCGGAGAGCTGGAGGTCTCCGTACGCGCCGCCGAGGCGCTGCTGGGCGAGGCGGGGCGGGCGGTCGACCGGGCGCGCGAACACCTCGACGACGAGACCGCGGCGGCGGCCTCCATCGCCGTCGCCACGGCGAAGGCGTTCGCCGACCCGGCCGCCGTGCAGGTCACCGACGCACTCTTCGAGGTGTCGGGCACCAGGTCGGCGCTCGACTCGCTGAACCTGCACCGGCACTGGCGCAACGCCCGCACCCACACCCTGCACGACCCGGTGCGCTGGAAGATCCAGCACATCGGCCGCTACGCGCTGAACCGCACCCCTCCCCCGCGTCACGGCCTCATCTGATCCCGGAATCCGTCCCATCCCGAACCCGGTCCCCTCTGACGGAGGTTCCGCCATGTCCACCATCGTCGTGCTGTCGGGCAGCCCTTCGGCCGTCTCGCGCACCGCGGCCCTGAGCGCCCACCTCGCCGAGCGGCTGCGCCTCGGCGGCCACGAGGTCCGCACCGTGCACGTACGCGACCTGCCGGCGGAGGCGCTCCTGTCCGCCGACACGGGCCACCCCCGGATCGCCGAGGTCGTCGGCCTCGTCGGCGAGGCGGACGGCGTCCTGGTCGCCTCACCCGTGTACAAGGCCGCCTACAGCGGGCTGCTGAAGACGTTGCTCGACCTGCTGCCGCAGTTCGCGTTCGCGGGCAAGGTCGTGCTGCCGATCGTCACCGGCGGCAGCCCCGCCCACGTGCTGGCCATCGACTACGCGCTGCGCCCGGTCCTGACCTCGCTCGGGGCCGACCACGTCGTGCCGGGATGGTTCGTCCTCGACCGGCACATCACGATCCGCGGCGACGAGGCCGGCCTCGACCCGGATCACGCCGCCCCGCTCTACCGCGTGGTCGACGCCTTCGCGGCGGCCGTGGCCGCACGCCGCCCGCTGCTGGCCGCGTCCTGAGGAGACCATCGATGACACTGACGTTCCACTGGTTCCTGCCCACGTACGGCGACAGCCGCCACCTCGTCGGCGGCGGGCACGGCACGGACATCACCACGGCCGGAGGAGACCGGCCGGCGTCCCTGGCGTACCTGGGGCAGATCGTGCGCGCCGCCGAGCAGCTCGGCTTCGAGGGCGCGCTCACCCCCGCCGGGGCCTGGTGCGAGGACGCCTGGCTGACCACCGCGATGCTGGTCGCGGGCTCCGAGCGGCTGAAGTTCCTGGTCGCCTTCCGTCCGGGGCTGCTGTCGCCGACGCTCGCCGCGCAGATGGCCGCCACGTTCCAGCGCCACTCGGCCGGACGCCTGCTGGTCAACGTCGTCACCGGCGGCGAGGACCACGAGCAGCGCGCCTATGGCGACCACCTCACCAAGGACGAGCGCTACGAGCGCACCGACGAGTTCCTCACGGTCGTACGCGCCCTGTGGCGCGGGGAACGGGTCACCCTGGAGGGCAGGCACATCAGCGTTGTGGACGCCGCGCTGAGCCGGGTGCCGTCCCCGGTGCCCACCGTGTATTTCGGCGGGTCGTCCCCGGCCGCGGGCAAAGTGGCGGCGCGGCACAGCGACGTCTACCTGACCTGGGGCGAACCGCCCGCGCAGGTCGCCGGGAAGCTCGCCTGGATCCGCAGGGAGGCCGCCGCGGCCGGCCGCGAGGTGCGCTTCGGCATCCGGCTGCACGTCATCAGCCGGGACACCTCGGCGCAGGCGTGGGCGGAGGCCGAGCGGCTGCTGTCCGCGCTCGACCCGGCGGTCATCGCGTCGGTGCAGGCCGGTCTCGCGCGCAGCGGATCGGAGGGGCAGCGGCGGATGCGGGCGCTGCACGGGGGCCGCACGGACGCGCTGGAGGTCTCCCCGAACCTGTGGGCGGGTGTGGGGCTCGTCCGCGGCGGCGCGGGCACGGCCCTCGTCGGCAGCCACGTCGAGGTGGCCGAGCGGATCGAGGAGTATCACGCTCTTGGCATCGACGAGTTCGTGCTGTCCGGTCACCCGCACCTGGAGGAGGCCTACTGGTTCGGCGAGGGCGTCCTGCCCCTGCTGCACCGCAGGGGGCTGTGGCGGCACCCGGTGGACGCGCCCGGCGACCAGGTCCCGGCCGCCATCCCCTTCGCCGGCGCCGCGTCCCGGTGACGGGCGACGCGGGCTCCCGGGCACCGCCTGCGCGCCCCGGCACCGCCCGGGAGCGGGCGCCCACGGCGCCGGGCCGAGCGGGCCTCGCTCGGGATCGGCGCGTAACGAGGAAGGCGGACGCGAGGCCGCGAGATCGGCGCCCACGGTGCCGGGCCGAGCGGGCCTCGTTCGGGATCGGCGCGTAACGAGCGGGCAATCGGCCATGCGGGATCGGCGCGCGGCGAGGAAGGCGGACGCGAGGCCGCGAGATCGGCGCGCACCGGCCCGGTGAGCGGCTCCGTGCGGGATCAGCGCGCGCAGCGGGTCTTCGCGTGGGGGCCCTCTCCCTGCTCGCTGACCACCCATCCCTCCACCCACACGCATCCCCGTGCGAGGGAGAGCATGTCGCCGTAGGCGCCCGGCGGGGTGTTGTTCGCCCATCGGGAGCGCACCTGGGCGTTGTCCGCAGGACGATGCGCGGCCAGCCACACGGTGTAGAGACGGGGATTGTCGAAGTACGCCGACGCCCACGCCGTGTCGCACTCGGGACCACGCCGCAGCCGTAGCGTCCCGAACCGGGTGCCGTCGGGCAGGTTCAGCGGAACGGCGTCGAGCGTCTCGATCGTCTCGAGGACGTCCGCGCATCCACGGGCCCGGGGGTCGTCGCCGTCCATGTTCTCGGCCCGGCTCACGTCCCCCGCATGGTCGGTGACGTGCTGGTTGCGCGCGATCCAGCCGGGCGCGAGCCGCACGCCGCCCCCGGCGGCGCCCAGCGCCACCACACCGGCGACCACCAGGACGCCGGCAAGCGCGAGCAGCCGCCCGCGCCGCCGCGCGCATCCTGCGAGGCCACCGCGCCCGGCCTCCGGCCCGGCATCGGGGCCGCCGTCGTGCGCGCTGCCGTGCCCGCCGGCATGACCGTCACCCTGCCCGCCGCCATGACCGGCACCACCGGCACCACCGGCACGAGCGACGCCGCTGACGCCGTCGGCCTCGGGCGGCGAGACGACCTCTACCACGCCGGGAGCCGGGCCATCCCCGGCTGCCGGGGCAGGTGCCGGGCGTTCCGCCCTCCGCCCCGAGATCTCCGCGCCGACCTCGTGCCAGCGCCGCGCCCACGCGTCCTCGTCACCCCCGCAGGCGCGTACGAACGCGAGGGTGACCTCAAGGCTCGGGAAGACCCGGCCGCCCGCGGCCCGCGACAGCACGGTGGGCGAATAGTGCGCCCTCTCCGCGAGGGCCCGGTAGGTGGGCGACCCGGCCTCCTCGCGCAGCCGCCGTAACGCGACGGCGAACGCCTGCACGGGCCCTTCCCCGGGATCGAGATCGCGCTCCGGTCGTCCCATGGTCCCCACCGAGTTCGACGGCCACGTCGCCGCGGGCGACGCCGTCCGGGGCGTACGGGGACGGGGAGGCCCGGGCACCACGCTCGCGTCTGACGGCTCCTGCTCACCGCGGAGAACCGTGAGCGTCAGACACGCCCAGATGCTAAGCGCAGGGACGGGCCGCGGCAAGATTCGCCTGCCGCGGCCCGTACGCCCGCCTGACGATGAAGGCGGGATGTCGCGAGAGGGGGTGCCGTCAGGCGCCCATCGCGTGCACGCCGCCGTCGACGTGGACGATCTCGCCGGTGGTGGCGGGGAACCAGTCGGACATCAGCGCGACGCACGCCTTGGCGGCGGGGGCGGTGTCGGCCAGGTCCCAGCCGAGCGGCGCGCGCTCCGGCCAGGAGTCCTCGAACTCCTTGAACCCGGGGATGCTCTTGGCCGCCATCGTGCGCAGCGGACCGGCGGCGACGAGGTTGACCCGGATGCCGTGCTTGCCCAGGTCACGGGCGAGATAGCGGGAGCACGACTCCAGCCCGGCCTTGGCCACGCCCATCCAGTCGTAGACCGGCCACGCCTTGGTGGCGTCGAAGTCGAGGCCGACGATCGCGCCGCCCTCCTTCATCAGCGGCAGGCACGCGACGGCGAGCGACTTGAACGAGTACGTCGAGACGTGGACCGCCGTGGCGACGTCCTCCCAGGAGGTGTTGAGGAAGTTGCCGCCCAGGCAGGTCTGCGGGGCGAACCCGATCGAGTGGACGACCCCGTCCAGCCCGTCGAGGTGCGCGCCGACGCGGTCGGCGAGCGTGTCGAGGTGCTCGTTGTTCTGGACGTCCAGCTCGATCACCGGCGGCGGCTCGGGCAGCCGCTTGGCGATGCGCTCGACCAGGCTGAGGCGGCCGAAGCCGGTCAGCACGACCTGGGCGCCCTCCTCCTGGGCCAGCTTGGCCACGTTGAAGGCGATCGACGCGTCGGTGAGGACGCCGGTGACCAGCAGTCGCTTCCCGTCCAGCAAACCCATGTCCAGCTCCAGTCAGTCGGGTGTCGGGCTCAGTGGCCCATGCCGAGGCCGCCGTCGACGGGGATGACCGCCCCGGTGATGTAGGAGGCGTCGTCGCTCGCCAGGAACCTGACGACCCGGGCGATCTCCTCGGCCTGCGCCTGCCGCCCGAGCGGGATGCTCTTGCGGATCTGCTCCTGCTGCGCCTCGTCGAGCACCGCGGTCATGTCGGTCTGCACGAACCCGGGCGCGACCACGTTGACCGTGATGCCGCGCGAGCCGAGCTCGCGGGCCAGCGACCGGCCGAAGCCGACCAGGCCGGCCTTGGAGGCGGCGTAGTTGGTCTGGCCGGCCGAGCCGGACAGGCCGACGACGGAGGAGATCAGGATGATGCGCCCGCGCCGCATGCGCAGCATGGGCCGCACGGCGCGCTTGGCGACGCGGTAGGCGCCGGTCAGGTTCGTGTCGATGACGTCGGTGAAGGTCTCCTCCTTCATCATCGGCAGCAGCGTGTCCTTGGTGATCCCCGCGTTGGCGACGACGACCTCGACGGGGCCGTGCTCGGCCTCGGCCTTCTCGAAGGCGGCGTCGACGTCGGCGGAGCTCGTCACATCGCAGCGAACTCCGAACAGCCCCTCCGGGGGCTCGCCGGAACGGTAGGTGACGGCGACGGCGTCTCCCGCGGCGGACAGCTCACGGGCGATCGCGAGGCCGATGCCGCGATTTCCGCCGGTGACGAGAACAGAGCGAACCATGCGACCGACCGTATCGGCTACTTGGGGGTAGTCCACTTGTCCGCAGGGCACAAGATCACAGGGTTAGGATCGTGGACATGCGCCAGATCGACCCCGACTTTCTCGCCCTGCCGCTGCGGCGGCTGGCGGACGCGGCCCTGCAGCGCGCCCGTGACCTGGGAGCCGAGCACGCCTCGTTCCGGCTCGAACGCGTACGCGCCGAGACGCTGCGCCTGTTCGACGCCCGGCTCGAAGGCTCCTCGGACGCCGACGACCTCGGCTTCGCCGTACGGGTGATCAAGGATGGCACATGGGGCTTCGCGTCCGGGATCGAGCTGACCCCGGAGGCGGCGGCCCGGGCCGCCGAGGAGGCCGTGCGGGTGGCGGCGGTCAGCGCGCCCATCAACCGTGAGCCGGTGGAACTCGCCCCCGAGCCGGTGTACGACGACGTGACCTGGGTGTCGTCCTACGAGATCGACCCGTTCGACGTGCCGTTGCCGGACAAGGCGGCGCTGCTGGCCGAGTGGTCGTCCGGCCTGCTCGGCAGGGTCGACCACGTCTCGGCCTCGCTCATGCAGGTCAAGGAGCAGAAGTTCTACGCCGACACGGCCGGCACGGTCACCACGCAGCAGCGCGTGCGGCTGCACCCGGTCCTGACGGCGATGCGGGCCGACGGCGAGCGCTTCGACGACATGCGCACGCTCGCTCCCCCGGCCGGCCGGGGGTACGAATACCTGACCGGCACCGGCTGGGACTTCCCCGCCGAGCTGGCCGAGATCCCCGACCTGCTGGACGAGAAGCTCAAGGCGCCCTCGGTCGAGGCCGGCACGTACGACCTGGTGATCGACCCGTCGAACCTGTGGCTGACCATCCACGAGTCGATCGGCCACGCGACCGAGCTCGACCGGGCGCTCGGCTACGAGGCGGCCTACGCGGGCACCTCCTTCGCCACCTTCGACCAGCTCGGCAGCCTCCACTACGGCTCGCCGGTGATGAACGTCACGGGCGACCGCACGGTCGAGCACGGCCTGGCCACCGTGGGCTGGGACGACGAGGGCGTGGCCGGTCAGTCGTTCGACATCGTCCGCGAGGGCACGCTGGTGGGCTACCAGCTCGACCGGCGGATGGCACTGCTGAAGGGCCTCGGGAGGTCGAACGGCTGCGCGTTCGCCGACTCCCCCGGGCATGTGCCGATCCAGCGGATGGCCAACGTGTCGCTCCAGCCCGCCGCGGACGGCCCGTCCACCGACGAGCTGATCTCCCGGGTCGCGCGCGGGATCTACATCGTCGGCGACAAGAGCTGGTCGATCGACATGCAGCGCTACAATTTTCAATTCACCGGGCAGCGCTTCTACAAGATCGAGAACGGCCGCCTCGCCGGGCAGCTGCGCGACGTGGCCTACCAGGCGACCACGACCGACTTCTGGCGCTCCATGGAGGCAGTCGGCGGCCCGGAGACGTACGTGCTCGGCGGCGCCTTCAACTGCGGCAAGGGCCAGCCTGGCCAGGTCGCGCCGGTCAGCCACGGCGCCCCCGCGGCCCTGTTCCGCGGCGTACGGATCCTCAACACCGTCCAGGAGGGTGGCAGCAAGTGAGCGACCGGGTGACCACACCGCAGGAGACGGTGGAGCGGGCGCTCGCGCTGAGCGAGGCCGACGCCTGCGTCGTCATCGTGGACGAGGGCTCCACCGCCAACCTGCGCTTCGCCGGCAACACGCTGACGACCAACGGGGTCGCGCGCTCGTCCCGGCTCACCGTGATCTCCGTCGTGGGCGCCGGGGTGGGGGTCGTCTCGCGCTCCGCCGTACGGGCCGACCAGCTCGCGGACGTGGTGGCCGCGGCGGACCGCGCCGCGCGGGAGGCCCAGCCGTCCGAGGACGCCCGGCCCCTCGTGGAGGGCGTCGCCGGAGAGGGCTGGGAGCGCCCGGTGGAGCCGACCTCCATCGACGTTTTCGGGGGGTTCGCCCCCGCGCTCGGCGAGGCGTTCGCCGCCGCCGACGCCTCCGGACGCAGGCTGTACGGCTTCGCCGAGCACAGCATGACCTCGACGTTCGTGGGCTCGTCCACCGGCCTGCGGCTGCGTCACGACCAGCCCACCGGGCGGCTCGAACTGAACGCCAAGTCCGCGGACATGACGCGCTCGGCGTGGACGGGCGTGGCCACCCGCGACTTCTCCGACGTGGACGTGGCCGCCCTCGACGAGACGCTCACCCGGCGGCTCGACTGGGCCAAGCGGCGGATCAGTCTGGAGCCGGGCCGCTACGAGACGCTCCTGCCGCCGACGGCGGTCTCCGACCTGATGATCTACCTGTACTGGTCGGCCGGCGCACGCGACGCCGCCGACGGCCGCACGGTGTTCTCCAAGCCCGGCGGCGGCACCCGCGTGGGCGAGCGGCTCTCGACGCTGCCGGTGTCGCTGTACAGCGATCCGGCGCGGGCCGGCGTCGAGTGCGCACCTTTCGTCGTCGCGCACTCCTCAGGCCGGGAGCAGTCGGTGTTCGACAACGGCCTGCCCCTGGGCCGCACGGAGTGGATCAGCGACGGCACGCTGGCCAACCTCGTGCAGACCCGGCACTCCGCCGAGCTGACCGGGCTCGCCGCCACCCCGCAGATCGACAACCTGATCATGACGGGACCGGAGGACGGGCGCTCGCTGGAGCAGATGATCGCCTCGACCGAGCGGGGCCTGCTGCTGACCTGCCTGTGGTACATCCGCGAGGTCGATCCGCAGTCGCTGCTGCTGACCGGCCTGACCAGGGACGGCGTCTACCTGGTCGAGAACGGCGAGGTCGTGGGCGAGGTCAACAACTTCCGCTTCAACGAGTCGCCGGTCGACCTGCTCGGCCGCCTCAGCGAGGTGGGCCCGAGCGAGCAGACGCTGCCGCGCGAGTGGAACGACTGGTTCACCCGCGCCGTCATGCCACCGGTCCGGGTGCCCGACTTCAACATGTCGACGGTCAGCCAGGCCAGCTAGGGCGGCGGCCGGCCGTACCTTTCGAAGGCGCTCGGGCCCTGTACGCTCGCCGAACGACAGGCGGCCCTGCGAGAACGTACGAGAGAGAACCCGCCGAAGTGCCGATCGGCAGGGCCGCGGCAGCGCCCTGCCGACGGTGATCCGCGGCGTCGTCCGAGGCGCACGAGTGGGGGCGGTGGTCGGGCGCGGGGGTGGTGCTCGGGATGGCGGCCGCGGCGGGCGCCCCGTTGCTCGGCCGCCGATGGCGCAGAGGATGGCGCGGGGATCACTCGCCGGAGACGGCCTGTTCCCGCTTGCGGGCTCGGTAGGCGCGCAGGTTCGCGGCGTTGCCGCAGACCCGTACGTCGTGCCAGACGCCGCTGTTGTTGCGTGAACGGTCGTAGAACGCACAATCGCAGCGCTCGTTGCGGCATACCTTCAGCCGCCGCCACTGGTCGGTCTGCTGGGCCTGGAAGCATTCGATCAGCACGAGCGATGCGACCCTCCGCCATCCGGTGCCCGAAGGTTCCGCGACGACGGTGCCGTGCTCGTCGACCTGCATCGAGACGGACAAGGTGGGAAGAGCGGCCAGGACCTGCGCGGACACGGCCTCGGCGCCGTCGCCCTGATCGGAGAGAAGCCTGCGCAGAGCCCATCGCAGATCCCGCAGCGCCTCGCAGTCACGATCGGCTAGGTCCACGGCAGGAGCGGGCCGGCCGGTAGCGGTGCTCCACTGGGCGAGCGCCTCGCTCAACCACGTCCGCGCGGTGGCGGGGTCGTCGAGCCAGTCGGCATGGCGCGGTCTGCCGGCGGGCGAGGTGTTGAGCAGGTCCTGGACGAACGCGAGACCGCCGGGAGCAGGTTCCAAGGCGTAGCGCTCGGTGGCCGGCCACGTCATGGCGTCGTCCTTTCTCCGGGGACCGGACATCCCCTGGCGTCACGTAGCACCGACATGGTGTGTCCGCGGATCTTAACGAACGTGTCCGCACTACCGGCGGGCCCGTCAGGTCCTCCCTTGGTGCTGTGGCATACGACCCCGTGCCACCCTGTCACGGCCTCGCCCTGGCGCGACCTCACCCTGGCGCGACCTCACCCTGGTGCGGCCTCACCCTGGTGCGGCGTCGCCCCGGCACGGCCTCGCCCTGGTGCGGCGCGCTGGGTCACAAAGCGAGCAGGATGCGGCCGAAGGGGCCGCTCTCGGCGAGGAGGCGCTGCGCCTCGGCGGCCTTCTCCAGCGGGAGGACCTGCGCCACCTTCGGGTGGAGCTCGCCCTGCGCGACCAGGTCGAGCAGGGCCGCGTTGGCGGCGTTGACCTGCTCGGGGGTGAACAGGGCGAAGCGGAATCCGTGGATGTGGGCGTTCTTCCAGATCAGGCCGGTCACGTTGATCTCGGCACGCATTCCGGCCGCGTAACCGATGCTGACGAGGGTGCCGCCCACGGCCAACGAGCCGAGTGCCTCCCCGGTGACCGAACCTCCGACGCCGTCCAGCACGACGTCCACGCCCTTGCCGTCGGTCAGCCGCGCGACCCCTTCGCGCAGCGACTCGCGGGTGAGGTCGATGACCTCATCCCCGCGGCCAGTCCCGAGGCGCCGGGGTCTTCGACCCGTCCCACGCCGAAGCCGCCCGGCCGGATCGGCAGCGGCTTGTGCAGGGCGGGTGCGAGTTTTCCCGCACGCACCGTCTCGTCCAGCGGGTTGACCCCGGCCACCGACATCCTGACGAGCACCTGCCCCCCGGCAGGCACCGGCAGGGGCCTTTCCCGGAGCTCCAGTACGTCGTAGCCCCCGAACCGGTCGTACTCAATCGCGCGCATGGCTTGTTCCTCACCTCGGCCCTCCGATCGGCCGGATGACCGACGGCTCATGATACGAAAGAAGCTTAATAAGTTTGTCTATGTCTGTCTATTGGCAGAGTCGAGCCCTGCCATCACGTCGGCGTCGCCGTACGTCCAGGATGGACAGCCCAGCAGGGCTTCGAGTGCGACCGAGATCAACATATGTGACATATTGACGGCTATGTCTCGCCGGGAGCCGGCCGCGAGCCGGGACGCCGCCGCGCCCGGGGCGGGACGCGCCGGACACGGGCCACTTCGACCAGGCTCGCTTCGGCCTTGAGCACGGGGCGTTCGCCGGGCGCACGCCGACCCGGTACGCCGAAATCCGGCGGCGATCGTGGCCGTGGTGTCACACCGGTCGATGCCCGAAGACCCCGAGGCGCTCCCACTTCATCGACGGCGTCGAGGCGGCCGTGGCCGGGTGCAGGAGCTTGCGGGTGACCGCATGGTCGATGTCGCCGCCGGCCACATCGGTGGCCAGTGCTTGCCGCGATCCTGATCGACGATGCGCGCATGGACGCCGCATCCGTCATGTTCGGGTCCGGCAGGCGCCGGCGGCGTCCCACTCCCGGCACGCGAAGGGAACGTCATCGTCCGCGCCGGCAAGGGCGAGACCTCCGGCGAGATCCCGCTCCCGGACGGCACCGCGCGGACCCCTCCCCCTCAGCAGGGGGCCGAGCATGGACGCCGGTCTTGCCCGGCGTCCTCGGGCCCTTATTCGGCGTCCTCCAGGCGGAAGCCGACCTTCATGCCGACCTGGAAATGGGCCACCTCGCCGTCCACGATATGCCCGCGCACTTCGGTCACCTCGAACCAGTCAAGATGCCGAAGCGTCTGGGCGGCCCGCCTGACGCCGTTGCGGATGGCCTGCTCGACGCTCTCGGCCGAGGTGCCCACTATCTCGGTCACCCGATAGGTGCGGTCCGACATCACGTCCTCCTGGCTGTGCGTCTCACATGATCGTATCGCCGTGCGGGCGTCGCCCCCGCCCCCCTCGGGGTCTACCGTGGAAATCGTGAATCCATGGCGCAGGTTGCGAAAAGACCGCCCGGTCGTTCACCAGGTGACGGACGCCCAGCCGTCGCTGACCGACGACGTGCGCAAGCGGGAAATCAGCTACCTCATCAAGATGGGCATCCGCCTCGTGTGCCTCATTCTGGCCGTGGCGGTACCCGCCCCCTGGCCCGTCAAGGCCCTGTTCGTCGCGGGGGCCGTTCTTTTGCCATACCTTGCCGTTATCGGGGCCAATCAGAGAGGTCACGAGCCTCCTCCGCCCCCTGACTTGACCTCGTCTAACCAAAACGAGATACCACGCCATCGACGCGAGATCGGGTCGTGACAAAGTCTTGACGCAACCCATGGGTTGGAGGTGTACAGTTTAGCCAAGCGCTCTGGTCCCCCGTCGGAGCGCTGGTGCCGGCGTTCCGGGCCCCCGTCGGAACGCCGATGAAGCGACGCCGGGTGGTTTGCCCCCGTAACCACCCGGCGTCGCCCTTTTCCGAAGAATTCGTACGGGCCTCACGGACCGGCCGTCGCGGTCGTCCCCGGCGGGGACGGCCCTTCCGCCGAACGGCCCCCGGCGCCCGCCCTTCCCCTCCACGCGGCGCGCCGGGGCCGTGGAAGCCGGCGTCAGGAGCCGGGGGTGTCGGTGGTCTCCTTCCGCTCCGCGTTCGCGTCCGCCCAGTCCTTCGCCATCCGGGACAGCCGCTCCACCACATCCGGCGGCGCGGAGCCCGCCCCCTGCGCCAGCCCCATCAGGTAGGCGGTCAGCGGGGCGGCGGGCCGCGCCACTCCGTGCGCCACATCCCTGGTCAGGTCGAGCACCGCGGTCCGGTCCACCCGCGCGGGATCGATGCCCAGCTCACGGCAGACCAGGGCCGTCCATTCCTCCAGCACGTTCACGCGCACTCCCCTCACCCGCGCTCTCCGGCCCGCTCGCGGGCGGCGCGCAGATCGTCGTCGGTGTCGCAATCGAACCACGGCGGGATCTCCCCGGGCGCCACCGGCGGGCGCACGGGCACCCGCCCCAGCGGGCCGAGCACCCCGCGCAGCGACCGCCCCGCGTACACGCCGAGCGCGTCCCGCAGAGCGGCCGTCCGCCACGCGCCGGTGAGCCACTGCTCACGCCCCTCGTCGTCCACGAGCACCGCGCCCGCGCCGTCGCCGGGCACGGCCGCGAGGAGCGCCCCGACGTGCCCGGCGACGACGAACGGCAGGTCGGCGGCGAGCAGCACGACCAGCGGGGACGTCACCACGGCGAGCCCGGCGCGCAGCGCCGGCACCGGCCCGCCGCCCGGCGGGTCCTCACGGGTGAACAGCACACCCGGCATGTCCCTGGTCGGGCCCACCACGACCACCGCGCGGGCGTCGCGGACCGCCGCGGCCACCCGTTCGACGAGGGGCAGCCCGCCGACGAGCGCGCCCGGCTTGTCCGCCCCGCCGAGCCGCTCGGCCCGGCCGCCCGCCAGGATCACGGCGTCGTACGGCGGCGGGCAGGCGGCCTCGCCGTCGCCGGTTCCGGAACGGGGACGCACGGGTGCTCTCTTGCCGGCCCGTCAGCCGCCGATGGCCGACATCGGGCGGGCCGGCTGGAGGAACGCGGGGTCGTCGATGCCGTGCCCGGCCCGCTTCCCCCGCACCGCCGCGACCCACCGCGCCGCCAGTTCCTCGTCCGTGGCGCCCGAGCGCAGGGCCGTACGCAGGTCTGATTCCTCGGTGGCGAACAGGCAGTTGCGGACCTGGCCGTCGGCGGTGATCCGGACGCGGTCGCAGGCGCCGCAGAACGGCCGGGTGACCGAGCCGATCACGCCCACCCGGTGCGGGCCGCCGTTCACCAGGAACAGCTCGGCGGGCGCGCTGCCCCGCTCGCGCGGGTCGTCTTCGGTGAGGTCGAAGGAGTCCTTCAGCAGCCCGAGGATCTCGTCGGCCGTGATCATGTCGTCGCGGCGCCAGCCGTGCTGGGCGTCGAGCGGCATCTGCTCGATGAAGCGCAGTTCATATCCCTGGTCGATGCAGTAGCGCAGCAGCGGAGCGGCCTCGTGCTCGTTGACGCCGCGCATCAGCACCGCGTTGACCTTGACCGGCGTGAGTCCCGCCGCCGTGGCCGCGGCGAGCCCGTCCAGCACGTCGCGGAGCCGGTCCCGGTGCGCCAGCCGTACGAACACGTCGCGGTCCAGCGTGTCCAGCGAGACGTTGACGCGGTCGAGACCGGCCTGGGCGAGCGGCTCCGCCAGGCGGGCCAGGCCGATGCCGTTGGTCGTCAGCGACACCTGGGGACGCGGGCGCAGCGCGGCGGTCGCGGCCACGATCTCGGGCAGCTCCCGCCGCAGCAGCGGCTCGCCACCGGTGAAGCGGACCTCCCGGATGCCGAGCCGCTCCACGCCGATCGTCACCAGGCGGACGATCTCCTCGCCGGTGAGCAGCTCGGGCTTGGGCAGCCAGTCGAGGCCCTCGGGCGGCATGCAATAGGAGCATCGCAGGTTGCACCGGTCGGTCAGCGACACCCTCAGATCGGTCGCGACCCGGCCGAACGAGTCAACCAGCACGTGAGGACCTCCAACCCCAGAGAGCCTCAAGCCTAAGCCCTGCCGTCATGATGGCGACAACCTCGGCCGCCCCGCCGTGATTCCCCCACTCCGGGACGGAACGGATCCCTCGCGATCAGCGGTCGCGACGGCGCTCGATCCGCTTGCTCCGGGCCACCTCGCGGCGGTGCTCGGCCAGCGCGCGCTCCCGCTCACGCCGGTTCACCCGCGCCGCTCCCTTGGCGTTCTCCATTTCGAGCCGCAGCGCCTCCTGGGCCGCCGTGCCACGCCGCGTGACCCGGGCCGCCGCACGGGCGGCGAGCTTGGCCGCCCGCTTGGGATTGACCCGCCGGTCCCCGCGCTCCTCCACGGGTACGGCGGGGGCCGCCTCGGCGCGTTCGAGCAGGGCGACTCCGTGCCGCATGAGGAACGCGTACAGCTCGGGGTCGGTGGGCTCGGAGCCGAGCACGAACCGGGTCGCGCGAAGCTCGCCACCTTCGACGATCTCCAGGACGCCCACCCAGAACGGGTTCTCGAAGTAGACGGACAGGGACACCACGATGCCTCCACAGGTATGCCGACAGGCGGCTTGGCGAAGCCGCTTTCCGGCACACCGGACATCCTCCGAGGCGCCCCGAGGGGGACACGAGAGGCGGATACAAGACCGCCGGCACCGGTCGGAACCGAGAGCGGCGGGTGCCCGGGCTACCGACCGGGACCGCGTTTTCGTGTGCGAAACCCAGCTTAACGACCATGTCTCCGGCACGGCCATCACCTTTCCGGAGCGGCGGGCGGAACGCGGGGCAGACTGATGGGCATGGAGCCGATCTCTCTCGACGCCCGTGCCGGGGAACTCCTCGATCGCGCCGTCACGGCGTCCAGCGGGCGCGCGGCCGACACCGTTTATGGCGGCCACGAGCACGCGCTGCGCCAGACACTGCTCGCCCTGACGGCCGGGACCGGCCTCGCCGAGCACGAGAGCCCGGGTGAGGCGACCCTTCTGGTGCTGCGTGGTCATGTACGGCTGAGCAGCGGCGACGCCTCCTGGGAAGGACGCTCCGGCGACCTGCTGACCATCCCGGACGCCCGGCACGCGCTCGACGCCGTGGAGGACAGCGCGGTCCTGCTCACCGTCGTCAAACGCCCCTGAGCACGCCCGCGGCGCGCCCCTCACCAGGCTGCGGTCCGGGGCTAGGCGGCCTGGAGGAGGCAGCCGAGGGCGAGCAGCGACACGACCTTCACGACCTCCAGGGCCACGTAGTAGAGGTGCGCTCTCGACCTGTGCCGCGCCGGGTCCTCTCCGGACAGGACGCGGTCGGACCTGCGGTTGAGCGGCGGGCGGACGACGGCGATCTGGATCGCCAGGACGACGGCGGCGACCACCGTGAGCGCGACCACGACGGGGCCCGGCGATCCGGTGGCGACCGCCACGATCACGACGATGGCCAGCATGGCCTCGGCGGCGTTGAGCGCCCGGAACACGAGCCGGCCGATGCCGAGCCCGATCGGGATCGTCACCCCCGGCGCGCGGAACTTCAACGGCGCCTCGATGAAGGAGATCGCCAGCACCATCCCGAGCCAGACGAAGGTGGCCGCACCGCCCACGGCGGCCGAGACGGAGTTCATCGCCGCGCTCCTCTCGCACATGTGAAACCGGCGGGGGGCGGGGCCGGGACCCGGTGAGCCGTCCCACCGGTCATGACGTCCGCCGCCCTCGCCCAGGGTTCCACGCGCGCCCGCCGGTCCCCGATCCAGGGTCACGTGCGGGCGGAGATCACGCACCCCGTCGCTCACCACGACCTCGACGCCCCGTACGCCCAGTGCCTCAGATGCACAGTGCCTCAGATCCCCCGCGCCTCAGATCCCCCGCGCCTCAGATCCCCCGCGCCTCAGATCCCCCGCGCCTCGGGACCTCCGATGCCCTCGGATCCCCAGCGCCTCGGACGCCCAGCGCCATAGACCCCGGCGCCATAGACCCCGGCGCCTCACACTCCCGATGCCTCGGATCCCCATGCCCTCATGCCCCTCGGGCGCCGGCCGGCCGGGCCGGGCGCTCCGTCCGATCACGGCGGTTCGATCACGGGGGGGGCGCGGGCGTCATCTCCAGCCGGTCCGTTGCCGCAGCCAGGCCAGGGCCTGCCGGCCCTGGGCGAGCTGGAACGCGCGGAGCGTGGGCAGGCCCGGCGGCGGGGGAAGGCTTCCCCTCTGCAGGAAGTAGCCGGTCTGGGCGGCGAGAACCGCGGTGACCGCGTCGGGGTCCGCCTTCGCCGCGACCGGGTGGCCGTCGAAGACCTCGGCCGGCGGCGGCCCGCCCTGCATGGCCACGCTCGGGAGCATCCCGAGGAGGTCGAACCACGGGGCCGCCAGGCACGCCCAGGGCCAGTCCACCACGTAGACGCGCCCGTCGGCGGTGAGCAGCAGGTTGTCGGCCCGGAGGTCGGCGTGGGCCATCGTGTCGCCCTCCACCGCCCGGTCCCAGCCCGCCTCCAGCTCCGCCAGCCGGTCCAGACGCCGCCGGGCCCACGCCACGTCGGATCCGTCCTCGCCGGGACGCAGGGAGCCCGGCCCGCCCGAACCCAGGCCGCGCGAGCCCGGGCCACCCGAGCCCGGGCCGTCCGCGCCGAGGCCGTCCGCGCCGAGGCTGCCCGAGCCGGCAGCCAGGCGCCGCCATCCCTGGTATTCCTCCGCGAGCCGCTCGCCGGCCGACGGCACGGCCACGGGCGCGGGGGTGAGCGTCTCGGCCAGATCGGCCACCGCGCCGAGCACGAGGCCGAGCTCCGCCACCGTCCAGGGCTGGGCGGGGGTGCGGCCCTCGACGTCCTCGAACAGCAGGACCACCCAGCCGTCCTCGTCGAAGGAGGCGAGCAGCCGGGGCGCGGGCGCCGTGGCCGGCAGCGCGGCGGCCACCCGGGCCTCCGCTCGGTGGATGCCGGGGCTGATCGGGTTCGGCTCGGGCCCGACCGCCTTGACGAAGGCCCTGCCCCCACCGGCGAGCCGCAGGCGGGCCGCCACGCCCGGGGAGAACCCGCCGGGCTGGGTGACGGCCTCGGCCACGTGATCTCCGAGGTGCCGCTCGACGGCCAGCCGCAGGTGCGAGGGCACCGCGGTCCACGGCAGTCGTACGCCGCCGGCGGGCGGGGGCGGGCCGTCACCGGTACGGCGACGCCGCTGCTCCTCGTCCAGGCCGGCGCGGTCCCGGGAATCGTCGCTCATCCCGGCATGATGGGCGACGGGCGGGTAGGGCGGCAAACGACTTTCGCCTCGATATTCGGTTGGGATTCCCGCCGGTGCCCGGCACAGTGGATCTCGACCCAAGAAGGAGTTCCAACCATGCCGAAGCACATCGCCCCGAAGGTGCTGTCCTGGGCGAGCGAGATCGACGACGGGACGATCGACCAGGCCGCCCGGGCGGCGCGCCTGCCGTTCGTGCCCGGTCATGTCGCGCTCATGCCCGACGCACACGTCGGGATCGGGGCGACGGTCGGCTCCGTCATCCCGACGGAGGGCGCGATCATCCCGTCCGCCGTCGGCGTGGACATCGGCTGCGGCATGGTCGCGACCGAGACCACGCTCACGGCCGCCGACCTGCCCGACTCGCTCGACCCGCTGATGCGGCTGGTGGAGCGGCGCATTCCGGCGGGAGTGGGCAAGGGGCACGACGACCGGGCGGTGGACCGGGCGCTCGGCGACCTCGGCCGGCCGCACACCGGCCTGACGCCCAAGCAGGAGAACACCGTGGCCTGCCAGTTCGGGACCCTCGGCTCGGGCAACCACTTCGTGGAGGTCTGCCTCGACGAGCGCGACCGGGTGTGGACCGTGCTGCACTCCGGCTCGCGCGGGATCGGCAACCAGCTCGCCACCGCGCACATCAACGGCGCGAAGCGGCTCATGCGCAGCCTCGGGATCGGGATGGAGGACTACGACCTCGCCTACTTCACCCAGGGCACCCCGGAGTTCACCGCGTACATCGAGGACATGCTGTGGGCGCAGCGCTACGCGATGGCGTCGCGGGCGCGGATGGACAAGGTGCTGAGCGATGCGCTGTTCCGCGTCGTCGGCTCCGGCGCCCGGGTCCGCACGATCAACTGCCACCACAACTTCACGCAGCTGGAGGTCCATGACGGCAAGGAGCTGTGGATCACCCGCAAGGGCGCGATCAAGGCGGACACCGGGGACGAGGGCGTGATCCCGGGCTCGATGGGCACCCGCTCCTACATCGTGCGCGGGCGGGGCAACCCGCTGTCGTACAACTCCTGCTCGCACGGCGCGGGGCGCAGGATGTCGCGGAGCCGGGCGAAGCGCGAGCTGTCGGCGGCGTCGCTCAAGGAGGCGATGCGCGGGCGGACCTGGAACGCCGACCGTGCCGCCGCGCTGGTCGACGAGCACCCGGAGGCGTACAAGCCGATCGACCAGGTGATGGCGGACCAGAAGGACCTCGTGGAGGTCCGGCACACGCTGCGCCAGGTGTTCAACTACAAGGGATGAACCGCCGGGCGCGGCCGTTTCGCCCCCGCCGTCTCGGGGGGCGCGGCCGCCCCGGCCGGCCGCAGGACGAAGCCGCTCGCCACCCGGGCAGGGATCCGGTAGGGCGAGATGGTGAGGTCCTGCTCCGGCACGGTGTAGTCCAGCTTCGCCAGTCGAGGAGCGAGGGCCTTCAGCAGGCCCACGGCGACCGGCTCTCCCGGGCACCGGTGGCCGGTCACCGGGTCGCCCCCGCCCTGCGGGATCAGGTCGTACGGGCCGATCCCTCGGCCGATGAAGCGCTGCGGGTCGAAGGTATACGGGTGCGGCCAGAGCGCCGGATCGTGGTTCTGGCCCCAGATGTCGAGCAGCACGAGCCAGTCGGCCAGGATCTGCTCGCCCTTCCAGGTGAGGTCCTTGACGGCCGTTCCCGCCACGAACGGCGCGAACGGGTAGAAGCGCCGCACCTCATGGGCGAACGCCTCGGCGTACGTGCCGTCGGTGTCCTCGGTCAGGCGGACCCGGGTGACCTGCCAGTGGTGCAGCGCGTGCGCGGCGAACGTGACGAACCAGCTCACCGCGACCGTGGGACGCACCAGGTTGAGCAGCTCGACCGCGGCGATCCGGGGTGCGAGCCGCTCCCCGTCGGGCTCCAGGTGGCGGGCGACCACGGCGAGCGCCGAGGTGTCCGGCACCCGCAGGGCGCCGCGGCGCACCTCCCCGACCAGTCCCGCCAGCCACGCCTCGCGGCGCTTTCGGGCGGCGCGGGCCCGCCAGTGCCGCGGGCCCGGTGACCCGAAGCCGTCGACCAGCGCGACGAGGTCGCCGGCGAGGGGCCCGGTTTCCTCCTCGGCGAGCGGGATGCCCGCCCACCGGCACGCACCCCGGGTGAGGACGCGGGCGGCCTCGTCGAAGAGCACGACGTCTCCCCTGCCGTGCCACGTCGCCACCGCCGCGTACCACGCCGCGGTGGCCTCGCCCACCAGGGAGGCGACGCTTTCCGGCGTCATCAGGGACATGAACATGCCCTTGCGCGCCCGGTGCGCGGCCTGGTCGAGCGTGTGCACCGCGCCGTGGCCGAACAACGTGCTCTTGATCGGCTCGGGCAGCGCGGGTGCCCGCTGGACGTGGTTGTCGTCGTAGAAGAACCTGACGGCGTCCGGCCCGCGCAGCACGACGGCGTCCCGGCCCATCAGCCGGGTGCGGGCCATCGCTGCCTGGCCCATCTCTGTCTGGGCACTCTCTCCGTGGCCCATCTTTCCCTGGGCGATCACTCCCTGGGCCTCCCGCCAACGGGCCGGCAGCCAGGCGTAGCCCTCGAGCAGCAGGAGCAGCGTGGTGTCGAGCAGCGGCATACGTCCTGACTGCCCCCGCCTGTCCGCCGGAAACGGACACCGCCCGCCCGGCCGGAGCGGACGGGCGGGGCAGGACGGGCGGGGCAGGACGGGCGGGGCAGGACGGGCGGGGCAGGATGGACGGCGGTCAGCCTTGGATACAGGTGCCGCCGTTCAGCCGGAAGCCGGTGGGATCGGGGTTGGCACCGGTGTGGCTGCCGTTGAACCCGATCTGCAGGGACCCGCCGCCCTGGATCACCGAGTTCCACGGCATGGCCACGGCGGTGACGTCCTTTCCGGACTGGGACCAGGTGGCCGACCAGCCGCTGGTGACCTTCTGCCCGGCGTCCGGGAGGACGAAGCGCAGCGTCCAGTTGTCGATCGGCGTCTGGCCCAGGTTGATGATCGTCACGCTTGCCGAGAAGCCGCCGCTCCACGACCACGCCGTGTATTCGATCTTGCAGTTGACCGGCGGCGGCGTGTAGGTGGGATAGCCGCCGGACGCCGTGGCGATCACCACGTCGGACGGCGGGCTGACGTTGCCGGCGGCGTCCTTGGCCGCGACGAAGTAGGAGTACGACTGGCCGGTGACGAGGTTGCCCTCGGTGAAGTACGTGCCGATGGACGTGCCCACCCGCGTCCAGCCGGTGGCGGTGCGCCGGTAGACGTCATAGCCGACGACCCGGACGTCGTCGGTGGACCCCGTCCAGCACAGCGACGTCCCCTTGAAGTCGGGAATGCAGTTGGGCCGCAGTCCGGCAGGCCTGGTCGGCGGCGTGGTGTCGTCAGGGGCGGGGGTCGGCGTCGGTCCCGCGCCGAGCGCCGGGGCGCTGACCAGCGCGCTGGGCGGGCTCACGTTGCCCGCGGCGTCCTTGGCGACGACGTAGAACGTGTAGGTCCGGTCCCCGCCGCCCAGCCCGGTGACGACGGCCGTCGTACGGGAGGTGGAGGCCACCGAGACGAAACCGTCGGCGGTGAGGAGGAACACCTCATATTCGGTGACCCCGGTGGCGTCGGAGGACGCGGTCCAGCACAGGCCGACCGAACCCTGGAAGCTCCCGCTCGGCGGCGGGGGCGGCGGGCACGCCTGGAGATCGCCCGGAGCGGTGGGCGGCGTGACGTCCGCCCCAGGGGCGGGCGACGTGGGCGGCGGGGCCGTGTCGGCCGCGCGGACGGCGCGCATTTCGGCGGCGCCGCCCGCGAGCACGGGCGGAGCGGTGATGTTGGCCGCCAATAGCGCGGCGGCGACGGCGCCCGCCGCAACCCATCCGGCAGGCCATGACAGTCTGGGCACAGCTCCCACCTTCCGGAGACGAAGTCCGCCAACGATGTAGCCCGGATGATCGGTCGGCCGAGGGAACCGGTCAAAGGACCGGCCGCGTCCCCGCCGGTCGTTCCGTAAGGATTGTGAAACTTTCACCTGGGCAGGGCGCCGATACCGTGGCGAGATGAAGATCGTGGTCACCGGCGCGGCCGGTTTCATCGGGAGCGGCGTCGCCGGGTTGCTGCGCGACGCCGGGCATGAGGTGCGAGGATTCGACCTGCGCGGCGGCGAGGACGTCACGGTGGGCGACGTGCGGGATGAGGACGCCGTCGCCCGCGCGGTCGCCGGAGCCGACGCCGTGGTGCACCAGGCGGCCAAGGTCGGCCTGGGCGTCGACGTGTCCGACCTGCCGGCGTACGTGTCGGTCAACGCCCTCGGGACCGCGGTGCTGCTCGCCGCGATGGCGCGGCACGGGGTCTCCCGGCTGGTCCTGGCGTCATCGATGGTCATCTACGGCGAGGGCGTCTACGACTGCGCCGAACACGGCCGGGTGCGGCCCGGCCCCCGGGCCGAGAAGGACCTGGCCGAGGGGCGGTTCGAGCCGGTGTGCCCGCGCTGCGGGCGCCCCCTGTCGCCGGGAACCGTGGACGAGGACGTCGCGCCCGATCCGCGCAACGCGTACGCCACGAGCAAGCTCGCCCAGGAGCACCTCGCGGCCAACTGGGCCCGTGAGACCGGCGGCGTGGCGGTCGCCCTGCGCTACCACAACGTGTACGGCCCGGGGATGCCTCGCGACACCCCCTACTCCGGGGTGGCCGCGATCTTCCGGTCCGCGCTGGAGGCGGGGCGGGCGCCGCTGGTGTTCGAGGACGGCGGCCAGCGCAGGGACTTCGTCCACGTCGGCGACGTCGCGGCGGCCAACCTCGCCGCGCTGGACACGCTGGAGGCCGCCCCGCCCGGCCGGCTCCGCGCGTACAACGTGGCCAGCGGCGAGCCCCACACGATCGGCGACCTGGCCGAGGCGCTCAGCGTGGCCCGGGGCGGACCCGCGCCGGAGGTCACCGGCCGCTACCGGCTGGGCGACGTCCGGCACATCGTGGCCTCCCCGGACCGCGCCGCCGCCGACCTCGGCTTCCGGGCGCGGATCCGCTTCGCCGACGGCATGCGGGAGTTCGCCCACGCCCCTCTCGGGACGGCCGGCTGAGTCACCAGGGAGATTTCACGAAGCCCTGCAGCAGCAGGCCCACCACCGCCTGCACCACGAGCAGGCGGCGGTCGCCCTCCCGGCCGGTTCCGGTGCGTCCGGCCGCCGCGGCGACCCACAGGGCGTACGGCAGCCAGATCCGCTCCACCTCGCCCCTGGTGACGCCGCTGACGTCGAGGGCGAGCACCGCGACCAGGGCCGCCATCGGCAGGATCCGGTCGCGGGCACGTCCCTGGGCCACGAGGCCGGCGGCGGTGGCCGGGCCGGTCACCAGGGCGAGCACGGCCAGGTTGGCGACCAGGAAGTACAGGTAGGGCCGTTCTGCGCCGGGATCGGCCGCCCACTCGGCGTGGGTGGCGAGCACACCGGCCGGCCACCAGAACCCCCCGGCGGCGAACAGCGCGCTCACCGCGGCCATCCCCGCCAGGCAGGCGGCCACGGTCGAACGCGGCACCCCCACCACGAGCGCCGCGACGAGGGGGACGAGCAGGAACGGCACCATGCCGTAGCTGAGGTAGGGCAGCGCGCCCAGCGCCAGCCCCGCGCCGAGGCCGAGCACCACCCGGCCCGCCCGGCTCCGCGCGCCGAGCACCAGCAGCGCCGTCCCCCACGCCCCCACGCCCGCGAAGAACGCGTCCATGGTCGTCGCGATCCACACCGCCGCCGGGCACAGGGCGAGGTGGGGCAGCACGCGCCGGGCCGCGTCCTCCCCCGCGACGCGCCACACGGTCAGGCCGATCGCGACCGTGGCAGAGCACCCCGTCACGACCACGAGGAGGGCGGCCCAGAACGGCCCGGGCAGCCCGATGGCCGCCAGCGCCCACAGCACCAGCACCGGCAGCGGCGGATGACCTCGTACGTGCGTGGGATAGGCAGACAGATCCCGGGTGAACCCGGCGAGCCAGCCGAGGGGATCGTCGCCCACGGCCCCGAGCCCGGCCAGGTACTCCTGCGGGTGGGTGAACGGCCACGCCAGCCCGTCCCCCGACACCGCCAGCAGCACCGTCCACGCGAGCGACGCGGCGAAGGCCGCGGCCGGCGCCGCGCGCATCGGCGGGTTCGCGGTCAGCCGGGGCAGCACGGGGACCGCGACCGCGGCGAAGACCACGGCAGGAAGCAGCGCGGGCGTGGGCAGGCGCGCCAGCGCGTGCAGCGGCGGCAGGTGGTCGATGCGCAGCACCCCGCGGGCGTGCAGCAGCCCGCCCACCGCGAACGCGCCCACCACCAGCGCCGCCCAGACCACCAGCGCCCGCTGCCGGGCCGTGAGCGCCCTCCACCGCGCCGCCGGCGCAGCCCGTCCGCCCGCCGGCGAGCCCTGCCGCTCCGCCGGCGCCCCCTGTCGTGCCGTCACGACCGCCACCGTAGGCGCACCGTGGCCGCCGTCCGGACCCTCTGGGCAGCCCCGTAGTCACTTCGTAAGAACTCGGCGGCCCCCTGGGCTCTAGCTTCTGCGGCATGCAGATCGATGTGGTGCTTCCCTGCCTCGACGAGGCGGCGGCGCTGCCCTGGGTGCTCGGCCGCATGCCGGACGGCTACCGGCCCATCGTGGTGGACAACGGATCCACCGACGGGTCGGCCGAGGTCGCCGCCCGGCACGGCGCGCTCGTGGTGAGCGAGCCCAGGCCGGGCTTCGGCGCCGCCTGCCACGCGGGCCTGGAGGCGGCGACCGCCCCCGTCGTGTGTTTCATGGACGCCGACGCCTCCCTGGATCCCCGGCAGCTTCCGTACGTCGCGGAGGATGTGGTGCGCGGCGACTCCGACCTGGTGCTGGGCCGCCGCAGGCCCGTCACCGCGTCGGCCTGGCCCGCGCACGCCCGGCTGGGCAACCAGGTGCTCGCCTGGCGGCTGCGCCGCCGCACCGGCGCGCCCCTGCACGACCTCGGCCCGATGCGCGCCGCCCGCCGTACGGCGCTGCTGGACCTGGGCCTGCGGGACCGGCGGTTCGGCTACCCGCTGGAGATGGTGCTGCGGGCGAGCGAGGCGGGCTGGCGCATCGGCGAGGTCGACGTCGACTACCTGCCGCGGGTGGGCCACTCGAAGGTGACGGGGACGGTCCGCGGCACCGTGCGTACGGTGCGCGACATGTGGCGGGCGGCGTGACGCCGGCCACGGGCGGGGCCGCGGCGCAGCTCGTCGTGATCGCCAAGTCGCCCGTGCCGGGGGCAGTGAAGACCCGGCTCACGCCGCCGTACACGGCTCAAGAGGCCGCCGCGCTCGCGGAGGCGGCACTGCGCGACACCCTGTCGGCCGTCGCCGCCGCCCCCGCCGCGCGCCGGGTGCTGGCCCTGCTCGGCGAGCCGGGGCCCTGGCTGCCCGCAGGGTGCGACGTGGTCGCGCAGCGGGGCGGCGACCTGGCCGAACGGCTGACCGCCGCCTTCGCCGACGCGTGGACGGCCCTTCCCGTGCCGGTCGTGCTGATCGGCATGGACACGCCGCAGGTCACCCCCGCGCTGCTGAGCGAGGCGGTGCGGCTGCTGGACGGGCACGACGTCGTGGTCGGCCCGGCCTCCGACGGCGGGTTCTGGCTGCTCGGGCAGCGCACGCCCGATCCCGCCCTGCTGGACGGGCTGCCGATGTCCCGGCCCGACACGGGCGCGCTGCTGATGGAGCGGATCCGCGCCGCGGGCGTGCGGACCGCTCTGCTGCCCGAGCTGACCGACGTGGACACCGCCGCGGACGCGCACGCGGTGGCCGCGCGGATCCCCTCCTCGCGGTTCGCGGCGACGCTGGCCGCCCTCGGCGCGGACGTCCCCGCGTGATCGGCCCGCTCTACGCCGAGTCGCTGGACGGCGCGCGAGTCGAGGTCGAGTCGGCCGACGGCGGCACCTGGCCGCTGGAGGCGTGGCGCTGGCTCCACGACGCCGAAGGGGACGAGGCCATGCTCGCCCGCTGCGCCGACCCCACGCTCGACGTGGGCTCGGGACCGGGGCGGCTGACCGTGGCGCTGACGAGGCGCGGCGTGCAGGCGCTCGGCATCGACGTCACCCCCCGGGCCGTACGGCTCACCCGCCTGGCCGGCGGGCGTGCCCTCTGTCGCGACGTGTTCGGCCACGTGCCCGGAGCGGGCCGCTGGGGCACCGTGCTGCTGGCCGACGGCAACATCGGCATCGGCGGCGACCCCGACGCCCTGCTGCGCCGGGCCCGCGAGCTGCTGCGTCCCGGCGGCGAGGTCGTCGCCGAGCTCGACCCGCCCGGCGCCGCGACCCGTACGGAACGGGTGCGGCTGCGGCGGGAGGGCAGGGTCACCGGGTGGTTCGCCTGGGCGCGGGTCAGCGTGTCGGACATCGGGCCGCTCGCCGCACGCACCGGCTTCCGCCCCGTGGAGGTGTGGACCGAGGCCGGCCGCTGGTTCTCGGTCCTGGGCTGAGCTCCGCGCCCCTCCACGGCCGAGGCGGCTACCGGGTGGTGTTCCTGGAGGGCGGCTACGTGGTGCTCGCCCGGCCGTGACCGGCCGCCTCACGCGCGCACGTACGCGTGCGGGGTCGTGCCGAAGGCGTGCTTGAACGACTGGATGAACGCGCTGGGGCCGCTGTAACCGCACGCGGCGGCCGTCGAGGTCACCGACCGGCCGCCGGCCAGCAGGATGAGCGCGTGATGCAGCCGAAGCTGGGTGCGCCACTGCGGGAAGCTCATGCCGGTCTCCGCGCGGAACAGCCTGCTGAGCGTGCGTTCCGACGCGCCCACCACCGCGCCCAGCTCGGCGAGCGTACGGCCGTCCGCCGGATCGGCCTCCAGGATCGCGGCCACGTCGCGCAGCCGGGGATCGGACGGCGTCGGCAGGCACAGCGGCAGCGCCTCGACCTCGCGGAGCTGGTCGAGCAGCACGCGTTCGAGGTTGGCCCGCTGACCCGGCGTCGGCTCGTCGTCGCCGGTCAGGGCGACCACGATCTCCCGCAGCAGAGGCGTGATCGCCATGACCGTGGGCCGGTCCAGCCGCAGCGGGTTGACCGTCGGGCCGAAGAGCAGCGCCCGCATCTCGGTCGGCCCGTACGCCTCGTGCGCGTGCGCCACTCCCGCCGGGATCCACACGCCCCGATGCGGTGGCACCACCCAGTCGCCGATCGGCGTCGAGATCCGCAACACCCCGCGATGCGGATGGATGAGCTGGTGGGAGGCGTGGTCGTGCCAGTCGATGCGCTGACGGTGGGCCAGCGGCACGCGGGACGCGCCGCCGCCGGAGGGATGGCGGGTTGCCGACATGAATCGGCAGAATATCGCTAGTTCGCCGCCAGGGTCGTCCGGGATGCTCGACGGAGCCTCTCAAGGAGACGATCAGTGACACAGACATCCGTTCAGGCGCCGGCGGCGCGGGCGGCGTCCGCGTGGCGGCGCATGTGGCTGTGGGCTACGGCGCACGCCGTCGACGACCTCTACCAGGGACTCGTGCCGGCCTGCGTGCCCTACTTCGTGCTCGACCGGCACTACGGCTACGTGGCGGCCTCCGGGCTGACGATGGCCGCGGCCCTGGGCAGTTCGATTCCGCAGCCGTTCATCGGCCTGGCCGTCGACCGATTCCGCCTGGGCTGGCTCGCCGCCGCCGGTGTCGCGCTGGCCGGGCTCGGCCTCGGCCTGTCCGGGCTGGTGGAGCCCTACCCCGTGGTCTGGGCCCTCGTGCTGCTGTCCGGGCTCGGCGTGGCCATGTTCCACCCGGCGGCGGGCAAGGGGGCCAGAGAGACGGCGGGAGACAGCGCGACGGCGATGAGCGTCTTCGCGGCGGGCGGGAGCGTCGGCTTCTTCCTCGCGCCCGTGCTGGCCACGCCCGTCCTCATCGCGATGGGCGTCGGCGCCACGGTCCTGTTCATCCCACCGGCCCTGCTCGTCGCGTTCGCGCTGCTCCGGAACCGGCCCCCGGCCCGGGCGGGCGCGGCGGGCACGCGCGCGGGCACCGACAGGTGGGCGCCGTTCATGGTCCTCACCGGCATCGAGGTCGTCAGGTCGGTGACGTTCTTCGGCGTGCTCACCTTCATCGAGCTGTTCTGGATCAGGCATCTCGACGCCGGACGCGGCCTCGCGGGCGCGGCCCTGGCCTGCTTCCTGGTCGGCGGGGTCGCGGGCACCCTCCTCGGGGGACGCCTCGCCGACCGGATGGGACTCGTGCGGACCGTGCAGATCGGCGGCCTGCTCGCCATACCCGCGCTCGCCGGGCTGCGCCTGCTGCCGGGGCCCTGCCTGCCGATGCTGTTCGCCGTGCTCGCGGGCATCGCGGTCAACATCCCGTTCGCCGTGCTGGTGAAGCTGGGCCAGGACTACCTGCCCAACCGGCCGGGCACCGCCGCCGGTGTCACGCTCGGGCTCGGCGTGAGCGTCGGCGGGCTCGCCGCGCCGGTGCTCGGCGTCACGGCGGAGGCGTACGGCCCGCAGGGCGTCTTCACCGTCCTCTGTCTGGTGCCGATCGCGGCCGTGGCACTGGGACTGTTCCTCCCCCGCAGGTGATTCCTTCAGGTGTCCCTGCTCTAGTAGGTGTCCCTGCTCTAGGTGTCCCTGCTCGGGGTCGTCGCGGTTACGCCCGCCCGCGATCCCAGGGGGACGCCCGGCCGCCTTGCCTGAGCCTCAGCCTCAGCCTCCGCTGACGACGCCCGGCGTGGCGGCGAGCAGCAGGACGTCGATCCCGGCCGCACCGATCGCGGCGGCGAAGGGCGCCGCGGCCACGCGCCGGGCGAGCAGCAGACCGGCCGCGGCGCACGCGGCCACTCCGGCGAACGCGAGCCATCGGGCCGGGCCTGCCGGTCCCGGAGGCGCGACCACCAGCAGCGCCGACGCGGCCAGCAACGGCAGCGGCAGGACACGCCGCGCTCGGGCGGGGCCGAGACGCTGCGGCCAGCCCCGCACCCCCGTCGCGACGTCCGTCTCGATGTCGGGCAGCACGTTCGCGAGGTGCGCCGCGCAGCCGAGCAGCGCCGCGGCGAGTACGGCCCACCACGCCGGGGATGAGACCGGCGGTGAGACCGGCGGGGCGTGGCCGGGCGTTCCGGTCGTCACGAACACCGGCACCGCGCCGAACCCCGCCGCGTACGGCACCCACGAGGCCGCCGTGCCCTTGAGCCACAGGTTGTAGGCCCAGGCCGCGGCGACGGCGACCAGGTGCGTCACCCCGGCCACCACACCACAGGACAGCGAGAGCGGCACGCAGGCCACCAGTGCGGCGAACGCCGCGACGCGCACCGTGCGCGCGGACACCAGACCCGCCACGATCGGCTTGGACGTCCTGCCTGCCCCGGCGTCCCTGGCGGCGTCCACGGCGTCGTTGCACCAGCCCACGGACAGCTGACCGGTCAGCACGGCGAGAGCGGTCAGCACCGTCCCGGCCGGCCCCCACCCGGCGACCGCCACGAGCGCCGTGACCAGCGTCGTCACCGCCGCTGTCGGACCCGGGTGACACGCCCTGGCCAGCCCGGCCACCATACGCGCCACTGCGGCCACTCCCGCTGACCCGGCCGCGGTAGACGCCACCCCCGCCGCCCTGTTCGTCCTGGCGTCCCTGGTCATCGCGGCAGTTCCGGTCGCCTTGGGATCCCCGGCGGCCCCTTGGCCCTCGGCAGCCGCCTCGCTCCGGATGCCCTCCATGCCCTCGACACCCTCAGCGCCCTCGACGCTTTCGATGCCCGCGACACTCTCGATGCCCGCGACACTCTCGGTGCCCGCCGAGGAGGAGGCCGCGCGACGCGCGTCCTGGACCGGCACGGCGGCGCCCGCGCCGCTGCCGGCCGCCGCGTCCTCGGGCAGTTCCCCTGAACCGGTCACGTTTTGAGCGTAACGGGGCATCTACGACAGATCACGATCCGCACCGAAATGTATGCCGAGGCCCCCAACGGGCAAGAGGGAATTGTCACGGTTTTCGCCTGCACGAGGATGTGAGATGACGCGGATCGCGGCCGTCCACGGTGTCGTTCCCCCGCATCGCCACTCGCAGGCGGAGATCGCGGACGCGCTCGCGCGGGTCTGCCTTCCGCCTGGCGCCGATCGCCGGCTTCTCGACCGGCTGCACGCCGGCGCCCGGGTGGAGCACCGCAACCTGGTGCTGCCGCTCGACCAGTACGGCAAGCTCGACGGCTTCGGCGCGGCCAACGACCTGTTCATCGAGGCCGCGCTCGACCTGGGCGCGCAGGCCATAACGGGGGCGCTGGACGCGGCCGGGCTCACCCCGGCGGACGTCGACATGATCATGTGCACGTCGGTCACCGGCGTCGCCGCGCCGTCGCTGGACGCCAGGCTGGCCAACCGGATCGGGCTCCGCCCGGACGTGAAGCGGGTGCCGGTGTTCGGCCTCGGGTGCGTGGCGGGAGCGGCCGGAATCGCCCGGCTGCACGACTACCTGCGCGGCTGGCCCGGCCACGTGGCCGTGCTGCTCTCGGTCGAGCTGTGCTCCCTCACCTTGCAGCGCGACGACACCTCCACCGCCAACCTCGTGGCAGGCGCCCTGTTCGGAGACGGCGCCGCCGCCGTGGTCGCGTACGGGGACGAGCGCGAGCCGTTACCGGCGGATGCGGCCGGCCCGACGGTGGTGGGCACGCGCAGCCACCTTTATCCCGGCTCGGAACGCGTGATGGGCTGGGACGTCCGCGACACCGGCTTCCGCGTCGTGCTGGACGCCGGGGTGCCCGACGTGGTCCGCACCTATCTGGGCGACGACGTGCACGGGTTCCTCGCCGACCACGGCCTCACCGCGGACGACATCACCGCCTGGGTCTGCCATCCCGGCGGCCCCAAGGTGCTGGAGGCCGTCGCGGAGACGCTCGCGCTCCCGGACGGCGCGCTCGACCTCACCTGGCGTTCGCTGGCCACCAACGGGAACCTGTCGTCGTCCTCGGTGCTGCACGTGCTGCGCGACACCCTCGCGCTGCGGCCCCCGCCGCCGGGCACGCCGGGCATGCTGCTGGCGATGGGCCCGGGGTTCTGCTCCGAACTCGTCCTGCTGCGCTGGTAGGGAGAAGCCGTGTCGTCCTGGCCCGTGTCGTCCTGGCCCGTGTCGCCCTGGTATGTGCTGCTCATCGCGCTCGTCGCGGTTGAGCGCCTCGCCGAGCTGGTCGTCGCCCGCCGCAACGCCCGCTGGAGCCTCGGCCGGGGCGGCGTGGTGTACGGCAGGGGCCACTATCCCTGGATGGTCGCCCTGCACACCGGTCTGCTGGCCGGATGCCTGCTGGAGGTGTGGCTGGCGGACCGGCCGTTCGTCCCCGGTCTGGGCTGGCCGATGTTCGTGCTGGTCCTGGCCGCGCAGGGGCTGCGGTGGTGGTGCGTCACCACGCTCGGCCCCCAGTGGAACACGCAGGTCATCGTCGTGCCCGGTCTGCCGCTCGTACGGCGCGGGCCGTACCGGTTCGGGTGGCTGCGCCACCCCAACTACGTCGCGGTGGCGGTGGAGGGCGCGGCGCTGCCGCTCGTGCACTCCGCCTGGCTGACGGCGCTGGCCTTCACCCTGCTCAACGTGCCGCTCATGGCCGTACGCCTGCGCTGTGAGAACACCGCCCTCGCCACCGCGGCCACCGGCTCGGCCGCACCCGGCGCAGGGGCGGGGACCGCGGCGTGATCGACCTGCTGGTCGCCGGCGGCGGGCCCGCCGGGCTGGCCACGGCCATCCACGCGGCGCTGGCCGGAATGGAGACGGTCGTCGTCGAACCGCGGACCGGCCCGGTCGACAAGGCGTGCGGGGAGGGCCTGATGCCTACCGGCGCCGCCGCGCTGGCGGACCTCGGGGTGGAGATGCCGGACGGCAGGCCGTTCCGCGGCATCCGCTACGTGGACGGGCCCCACCGGGTGCAGGCGGAGTTCCGGGACGGCCACGGGCTGGGCGTGCGCCGCACGGCCCTGCACGCGGCGCTCGCCCTCCGCGCCCGGGACCTCGGCGTCCGCCTCGTGCCGGGCCGGGTGGACGCGGTGCACGCCGCTGATGAGGGCGTACGCGCCCGCGTGACAGGCGGCCCGGACCTGTGCGATCTGGAGCTGTGTGCCCCGGAACTGCGTGCTCCAGAACCGCGTGCTGCAGACTTGGGTGACCCGAAGCCGCGGTGGCCTGAATTGCACGGGTCCGAGCTGCACGGCCCGGAACTGCACCGGCCCGAACTGCGTGGCCGGGGACCATACGGCCCGGAGTCACGCGGCACGTCGGGTCTGGAGTTCCGTGCCGGAGAACCGTCCGGCAGGGAACCGTGTGTTCAGGAACCGCGTACGCGGGAACCGTACGGCCGGGAAGCAGGCGTCCGGGAACTGAGCGCGCGGTGGCTGGTCGCGGCCGACGGGCTGCACTCGCCGATCAGGACGCGGCTCGGGCTCGGCCTGCCGTCCGGCGGCCCCCGCAGATACGGCCTGCGCCGTCACTACCGGGTCGCGCCGTGGACGGACTTCGTGGAGGTGCACTGGGCGCCCGGCGGCGAGGCGTACGTCACCCCGGTGGGCGACGACCTGATCGGCGTGGCCGTGCTCAGCAGCGAACGGCGGACCTACGACGAGCACCTGGCGCGGTTCCCCGGCCTGCTCGCCCGGCTGGACGGCCCTCCCGCCACCCCCGTGCGCGGGGCCGGTCCGCTGCGCCAGCGGGTGCGGCGGCGGGTGGCCGGGCGGGTGCTCCTCGTCGGCGACGCCGCGGGCTACGTCGACGCGCTCACCGGTGAGGGGATCTCGCTCGCGCTGCTGTCGGCCCACGCGCTGGTCTCATGCCTGCGGGCGGGGCGCCCCGAGGAGTACGAGGCCGCCTGGCGGCGCCTGTCGTGGCGTTCCCGTCTGCTGACGGCCGCTCTGGTTGGGGCCAGGCGGCATCCTCCCGCGGCCCGGATGATCGTGCCCGCCGCGCGGCGCCTGCCCGTGGTGTTCGGGGCGGCGGTACGGGCGCTCGCCTGAGCGCCACGCTTTCCACACCTTCCCTCCAAAACGGGCACGGCTCCAGAATTGTTACAGCCGGATTCACAATTCGTGAAGGCCCGTTTTTAGGGCACCACCGGATAGCCCTATACGCGACGGCAATAGAACCTACTTCGACATTGACAAAGTAGCCATATTTCGTGACCGGTATGCAAAGATCTGGTGTATGTACCGAATGGCGAGGCCGATGTTACGGCAAGGATGACTGGAGGGTCGTCACTTGCCCCACGTGCAGAACGTCGTCCTGCTCACCCTGCTGGCTCTGCTCGGTACGCTCCCGATCGCCGCGCTGGTGGTCCTCGCGATGCGCCTGCGCCGGCTGCGCGCCACGCAGGCCGAGGCCGCGCGGCAGGCGGCGGCCGAAGCCCGCGAGCAGTTCGGCCGTGACGTGCACGACCTCGTGAGCAGCCGCCTGTGGCTGGCCACCCTGCGCAGCGAGCTCGCCTATCGCCTCGCGGACGACGACAGCCCCCTGCGACCGGCCCTGGCCGACGTGGTGCAGTCGATCCGCCAGGCGTCCGCCGACATCCGCAACGTGACCCGCTCCTTCCGTGACGTCTCGCTCGCCTCGGAACTGGCCAACGCGCGGGCCGTGCTCAGGGCGTACGGCGCCGGCTGCAGCGTCGAGGCCACCGAGGCGGAGCTGGGCGACGAGATCAGCGCGGTGTTCGCGATCATGGTGCGGGAGGCGGTGACCAACGTCCTGCGTCACAGCAGGGCGACCCTGTGCACGATCGAGATCGTCGTGCGGGGCGGCATGGCGACGCTCACCGTCTCCAACAACGGCGTCGATCCCTCCACGCCGCCCGGCGACGGCAGCGGACTGGACAACCTCCGCACCAGAGCGGCGGAGCTCGACGGCGTCGTGGGAACGGTCCTCGACCCGGACGGCTGGTTCCGCCTCATCGCCGAGATCCCCTGCAGGGGCGGGGACCGCCGCTGACACAGGCCGCGCTCACCGGCCGGGCGGCCCGGATCCGAAAGCACGACGCGCCGGCCTCCCCACGGCGACGCACCGCTCCGCATAGCAGCGCACAGGTCTCCGCATGTCG
This sequence comes from Microbispora sp. CSR-4, assembly GCF_008033685.1. Lineage (NCBI taxonomy): Bacteria > Bacillati > Actinomycetota > Actinomycetes > Streptosporangiales > Streptosporangiaceae > Microbispora > Microbispora sp. CSR-4. Next base: position 78,379 of record NZ_VJVX01000003.1, on the reverse strand, counting down.
ACGCGCGGGCCCTCCGCATAGCCAGGCGCGCCTCCGTATAAGCACGCGCGGGCCTCCACCCGGCGACGCACGGATCTCGCACAACCACGCGCGGGTCTACGCATAGCAGCGCGCGGGCCTCCGCATGCCGACGCTCGGGCCTGCCTGTCCGAACCCTCCACGTGCAGGCAGCGCGCATGCGCGTCGTGGACTTCTGGGCCCAGGCCCTTTATCCCTTCGCCGACCCGCCGCAGACCTCGGTCAGTGCGTTTGACCAGCCCCTTGACCGAATAGTCCATTAGGCCCCTTGATGACCGCAATGAAAAGCATCACCACCGACCCATGACGGCGTCACGGTTGTTATGTGCAGATTTCACATGGCGCAGTTGACGGGCGTAACTTGGCCCTTCTCTTTATTTCCGGAATTCTTTGACGTGACCGGCCTGAGGGGACATCTGGTGATTAGTAAGTACGAGATTTACTGCCTCGCAGATCCCTTGTTCTACGACACCCTCGACACCAAGCGCGAGGAGCATCCCGACTTCGCCATCGCCGCGCGGCCCGCTCCCGAGGGATGGGCGCACGCCGCGAGCGGGACCTGGCTCCACTACGCGCCGGCCGGCGCCACCCTGCCCACGCAGGGCTGGAAGATCCACATCTCCTCCTCCGTGCCGGAGGCGGAGCGGGTGATCGCGGCGGCCTGGGACTACTGCGTCCCCCGCGGACTGGCTTTCAAGTTCCTGCGCGGCCGGCGCGTGATGGCGATGCAGAACTCCAAGTACGCCTTCCGCGGGTCGAGCGGCAAGCTCGTCACCATCTATCCGGTGGACGAGGCCCAGCTTGAGCTGACGCTCAAGGAGCTCGCCGAGATCCTCGACGGCGTCGAGGGCCCGTACATCCTCAGCGACCTGCGTTACGGCGAAGGACCGCTGTTCGTCCGCTACGGCGGGTTCGCCGAGCGCCACTGCCTCGACGAGAACGGCGAGCGGGTCCTCGCGATCGAGAACGCCGACGGCGACCTCGTCCCCGACGTGCGTGGTCCCGCGTTCGCCCTGCCCTCCTGGGTGACCCTGCCCGTGTTCCTCGAACCCCACCTGGCCGCGCGCAACGCGGTGACGCTCGAAGGCGTGCCGTACGCGGTGGACGGCGTGCTGCACTTCTCCAACGGCGGCGGCGTCTACCTGGGGCACGACAGGCGCACCGGCGAGAAGGTGGTGCTCAAGGAGGCCCGCCCGCACGCCGGGCTGGACGTCGAGGGCCGCGACGCCGTCCCCCGCCTGCGGCACGAGGCCGCGATCATGGAGCGCCTGGCCGGCCTCGACGTCGTCCCGGCGCTGCGCGATTACTTCACCGTCGGCGAGCACCACTTCCTGGTGCAGGAGTACGTCGACGGCACCTCGCTCAGCCAGCTCATCGCCCAGAAGCACCCCCTCACGCGCGCCGACCGCACCCCCGCCATGGACGCGGACTACGCCGGGTGGGCCATCGGGATGCTCGCCAAGGTGCGGGCGGCGGTCTCGGCGCTGCACGAGCGCGGCGTGGTGTTCGGCGACCTGCACCCCTTCAACGTCCTGGTGGACGGCGACCGCGTGGTCCTGATCGACTTCGAGGTCTCCTCCCCCGTCGAGGAGCGCAGGCGACCGACGCTCGCCAATCCCGGCTTCGTGCCGCCGCGCGAGCTGGCCGGCGTCGCAGCCGACGAGTACGCGCTGGCCTGCCTGCACCTGGGCGTGTTCGCCCCGATGACCACCATGCTGCTGCAGCTCCACCGGCCCAAGGCCGCCCAGCTCGGCCGGCTGATCGTCGAGACGTTCCCGGTGCCGCCCGCGCTGATCGAGGGGGCCGTACGGACGATCCTCGGGCAGGATCCGCCCGCGCCGGAGCCGAGCCGGCTCCCCCGGCGGGCCCGGCTCACCCAGGGCTGGCCCGCCCTGCGGGAGGCGCTGGCGAAGGCGATCCTCGCCTCGGCGACGCCGGAACGCGACGACCGCCTGTTCCCCGGCGACATCGTCCAGTTCGAGCCCGGCGGTGGGGTGAGCCTCGCCAACGGCGCGGCGGGCGTCCTGTACGCGCTCGCGGCGACCGGGGCGGGACGCTTCCCCGAGCACGAGGAGTGGCTGCTCAGGCAGGCCGCCGAACCCGGCATCGGGCCCGGCTTCTACAACGGGCTGCACGGGGTGGCGTACGCGCTGGAGGCGCTCGGCCGCCGCGAGGACGCGCTCGACGTGGCGGAACGGTGCGCACGAGAGCCGGGGGAACAACGGCTGGACCTGAGTCTCTACCGCGGCCTGTCCGGCATCGGCCTCACCCTGATGCACCTGCACGACGCGACCGGCGAGCCGGAGTTCCGCGAGCGGGCCGCGCGCGTCGTGGCGCTGGTGGCCGACCGGCTCGGCGGCCCGGACGACGTGCCCGAGATCAGCGGCGGCAAGCACCCGCACGCGGGGCTGATGTACGGCTCGTCGGGGCCTGCCCTGATGTTCCTGCACGCCTACGAGCGCACCGGCGACCCCGGCCTGCTCGACCTCGCGGCCACCGCGCTGCGGCAGGACCTGCGCCGGTGCGTCGGCCGCGAGGACGGCCAGCTTCAGGTGCAGCAGGGCTGGCGGACCAACCCCTACCTCGACGAGGGGTCGGCCGGCATCGGCGTGGTGCTGGACCGCTACCTCGCCCACCGGCACGACGAGACCTTCGCCGAGTCGCTGGCCGCCATCCGGCCGGTCACGACACTGCCCTACTACATCCAGCCGGGGCTGTTCGCGGGCCGGGCCGGCATGATCGCCTGCCTGTCGTCCGGCTCGCGCCCCGACCCCGAGGCCGCCGCGGCGCAGATCGCCCGGCTGGCCTGGCACGAGCTTCCCTACCAGGGCGGGCTGGCCTTCCCCGGAGCCCAGTTGCTCCGGCTGTCCATGGATCTCGCCACCGGGAGCGCCGGCGTGCTGCTCGCGCTCGGCACCGCGCTGCACGACGAGCCGGTCCATCTCCCGTTCCTCGAACCCCCCGGACGGTCCCGGGCGCAGGGGCCCCTGCGCACCGCCGCCGGGTCGAACGTCCCGACCAGCCTCGAAAGGAGGTGAAACGCGCAATGGCGCTCCTCGACCTGCAGACCCTCGAGGCCCCCGGCGGTTACGGCGGTGGCCACGGCGGCGGCGGCAGCAACCTGAGCCTCCTGGCCTGCACCCCGCACGAGAACAGCAGCCTCAGCCTGCTCTGCGGCTGGTAACACGCTGACGACCTTCCGGTGAACACGAACGTCAGCCCCATCCCCGGCTGACGAAACCCATACAAGGAGATGTTCCAGATGGCGCTTCTCGACCTGCAGAACCTCGAGATCCCCGGCGGCCACGGCGGTGGCCACGGCGGCGGCAGCAACCTGAGCCTCCTGGCCTGCACCCCGCACGAGAACAGCAGCCTCAGCCTGCTCTGCGGCTGGTAACACGCTGAGGGAGTCCTGGGCGGTCGTCGCGGCCGCCCAGGCTTCCGCGTTTACGGCCCCGGCCGGTCGGCCGCGGGAGCCCCTCCCGTCCTGTCCGGCCTTTCACCCCTTTGGAGGATCCGGTGAGCTCTCGTCCGGCGGACCTGCTGATCGCGCGGGCCGTACGGCGCGGCGGCCCGTGGCTCGCCGTGCTCGCGGCGACGGCGCTGCTGGGCGCGGCGGCCGACCTGCTGCTCCCGGCGGCGCTCGGCCGCGCCGTCGACGTCGTGGTACGGATCCAGTCGCGAACGGGGGCGGGGCCAGGAGCGGAGACCGGGGCGGGATCGGGAGCGGGGGCCGGCGTGGGGGCGGGAGCGGGGGGTGAGGCCGCGTTCGGGCTCACCGGCCCGCTCGCGACCGCCGTGCTGCTGATCGCGCTGGTCGTCGCGTGCGACGCGCTGGGCGTGCTCGCGGCCGGGGTGAGCGGGGCGCGGGCCGCCCGGTGGCTGCGCTCCCGGGTGGTGGCTCACACCCTGTCCGTCGGCGCCGGCATGACCCGGCACCTCGCGCCGGGCGAGATCGTCACCCGCGCCGGGGTGAACGTGGAGGAGGCCGGGCGGACCCCCGAGGCGGTGGTCACCGCGGCCACGCTCGTCGTTCCCGCGGCCGGCAGCGTCGTCGCCCTCGCGCTGATCGACCCGTGGCTCGCCGTCACGCTGGTGGCCGGCCTGCTCCTGATCGTCGCCGTGCTCCGCGCGTTCATGCGCAGGACCACGGCGGCCTCCGGCGGCTACCAGCAGGCCCAGGGAGAGATCGCGGGCATGCTGGTGGGCGCGCTCGCCGGGGCCCGCACCATCACCGCCGCCGGAACCGAGGACCGGGAGGCGGCGCGTGTGCTCGCCCCGCTCCCCCGCCTGCGCGCCCACGGCCTGGCGCTGTGGCGGCTGCAGGCGCGGGCCGGTGTCCAGGCCGCCGTCGTCGTCCCGCTTCTGGAGATCGCCGTGCTCGCCGCCGGCGGGCTGCGCCTGTCGGCAGGCGGCCTCACCGTCGGGGAACTGCTCGCCGCCGCGCGCTACGTCGTGCTCGGGGCGGGTCTGGGGTCGGCGCTCGGCTACGCGGCACGCATCGCCCGCGCCCGGTCGGCCGCCCAGCGCCTGGAGGAGCTGTTCGCCGTGCCGCCCCCGGCGTACGGGGACCGGCCGCTGCCGCCGGGCCCGGGCACGCTGGAACTGCGTGACGTGACCGTACGGGCCGACGGCACACGGCTGCTGAGCGGTGTCAGCCTGGTCGTGCCGGGCGGCACGTGCACGGCGGTGGTGGGCCGCTCGGGCTCGGGCAAGTCGTCGCTGGCCGCCGTCGCGGGCCGGCTCGTCGATCCCGAACGCGGCGCGGTCCTGCTCGACGGCGTGCCCCTGCGCGAGATCGGCCGCGAGCCGCTGCGCCGCGCCGTCGGATACGCGTTCGAGCGGCCCGCGCTGTTCGGCGAGACGCTGGCCGAGGCCGTCGCCTTCGGCCTCCCCCCGGGGGACGGCACCGCGCACAGTACGGCGCGCAGCAGGGACAAGGCGCGCACCGAGAACGCGACGCGCAGCAGGGACACGGCGCGCACCGAGAACGCGGCGCGGGCGGCCGCCGTCGCCGCCTGCGCCGACGTCTTCATCCGGCGGCTGCCGCACGGGTACGCCACCCCGGTCGCCGAGGCGCCGATGTCCGGGGGCGAGGTCCAGCGGATCGGCCTGGCCCGCGCGTTCGCCCAGGCCGGCCGGCTGCTGATCCTGGACGACGCCATGTCGAGCCTCGACACGGTGACCGAGCGGCAGGTCGGGCGGGCGCTCACCGGGAGCCTGTCCGGCCGCACCCGGCTGGTGGTGGCCCATCGCGTGACGACGGCGGCCCAGGCCGACCAGGTCGTGTGGCTGGAGGACGGACGGGTCCGCGCGACCGGCACGCACGAGCGACTGTGGCACGACCCCGGCTACCGCGCGGTCTTCCGCGCCGAGGACGCCTCGTGAAGCGCCGCGCACCCGGCGGGGCCGACGCGCGGCGTCACGACACCCACGCCCCGGCCCCCGCTGCCCCTGCCGCACGGACCACACCCACCGGACCCACCGGACCTGCCGCACCAGCCACCCACAACGAGGCGGGCGGCGCCCTCGATGGCGCGGAGGCGCGGCGGGTGCTCACGCGGGCGCTGTTGCGCGCGCCCTCCCGGCTGGTGTGGCTGGCCTGCTGGTCGGTGGCGGAGACCCTGCCCGCGCTGACCGGCGGGTATGCGATCGCGCGGGCCGTGGACGACGGCTTCGCCGCGGGGCGGCCCGGCACCGGCCTGATCTGGCTGGGCGTGCTCGCCGCCGCGTGGGGGGTGGCCGCGCTGGCGGCCCGGCAGGTGCTGCTGCTCATCGCGGGGATCGTCGAGCCGTTCCGCGATGACCTGCTGGAACGCGTGGTGACCGGGGCGCTGCGGGCCGGGCGGGGCGGCGACAGCGCGGCCGTCGCCCGGATGAACCACCAGGTCGAGCTGGCCAGGGACGCCTTCGGCGCGATCATCACGGTGGTCAGGACCTTCGTGTTCACGCTGGCCGGGGTGGCGGTGGGGCTGACGACCCTGGCCGCCGAGGTCGTGCCGCTGGTGCTGGCTCCGGTGGCCCTGGGGCTCGGCCTGTTCCTCGTCTCCCTGCCCGCCCTGGCCCGGCGTCAGCGCGAGTTCATCGTCGCCGACGAGCGTACGGCCGCCGCGGTGGCCGCGATGGCGGGCGGCCTGCGGGACGTGACCGCCTGCGGCGGCGAGGCGCGCGTCGCGGCGAGCGTCGGGCGGGAGATCTCCCGGCAGGCGGGGGCCGCACGGGCGCTGGCCCGGGTGACGGCGTCGCGGACGCTGTCGCTGGCGGTGGGCGGGTGGCTGCCGGTGGTGCTCCTGCTGGCGGGCGCGCCCTGGCTGGTGCGCCAGGGGGTGACCGGAGGGGTGATCCTCGGCGCGCTGACCTACGTGATGCAGTCGCTCTCCCCCGCGCTCGGCGGCCTGGTCCAGGGCCTCGGGGTGAGCGGGATCCGCCTGGCCGTCACACTGGAGCGAATCCTGCACGCGCCCGGCCCGCCCGTGCCGCACGGCGACCGGGAGCCCGGCGGGGTCCGGCTGGAGCTGCGCGGCGTGCGCTTCGCCTACGGCGAGCCGGGGCACAAGGCCCCCGAGCCGGTGATCGACGGGCTGGACCTCGACGTGCCCGAGGGCGACCACCTGGCCGTCGTCGGCCCGAGCGGCATCGGCAAGTCCACGCTGGCCGCGCTCGTCGCCGGCCTGCTGACCCCGGACGACGGCGAGGTCCTCGTCGGAGGTGTCCCGGCCACACAGGTCAGTCCGGCCGCCCGCGCGCTGATCCCCCAGGAGGCGTACGTCTTCCCCGGCACCCTGGCGGAGAACCTGACGTACCTCGCGCCGGGCACGCCTCCCGATCGGGTGGACGAGGCGGTGGCGGCGTTCGGGCTGACGGAGCTCGCGCGGCGCACCGGAGGCGGCCCGCTCGACCCGGCCGAGCTGTCCGCGGGCGAACGGCAGCTCGTCGCGCTGGCGAGGACCTACCTGTCCCCCGCCCGTCTGGTCGTGCTCGACGAGGCGACCTGTCATCTCGATCCGGCGGCGGAGGCGCGGGCGGAGGCGGCCTTCGCGGCGCGGCCGGGAACGGTGATCGTCGTGGCGCACCGGATCTCCTCGGCCCTGCGGGCCCGGCGGGTGCTCGTCATGGACGGCACGCGCGTCCGGCTCGGCACGCACGAGGAGATGGTGGCCTCATCCCCGCTGTACGCCGGCCTGGTGGGCCACTGGGAGGGCCCGGGGAGGCTACCGGCGGGGGCGGTAGCGCAGGATGCCGAGATCCCGGCCGGGCGCGGGCCACAGCCAGCCGCACTCGGAGGCGATCTGGATCGCCTCGACGCGTGAGCGGGCGCCGACCTTGGTGATGATGCGGGACAGGTAGTTGCGGACCGTGCCCCGCGACAGCGACAGGCGGTCGGCGATCTCTCCCACGGTGGCGCCGCCGGCCGCGCTCTCCAGGACGTCGAGCTCGCGGGCGGTCAGCGGGTTGCTGTCGGCGTCGAGCGCGGCCACCGCGAGCTCGGGGTCGATGACCCGTTCCCCCTTCGACACGCGGCGGATGCAGTCCACGAGGTGGCCCGGCGAGGCGTCCTTCACGACGAAGCCGCGCACGCCGGCGTCCAGCGCCTTGCGCAGCGCCATGGGCGTCCCGAGCCCGGTGAGGACGACGGTCTTGCAGGAGGGCAACCGGCGGTGCAGTTCGGCCGCCGCGGTGATGCCGTCGACACCGGGCATCCCGATGTCGAGCACCGCGACGTCGGGGCGCCGCAGGCAGCCGAGCCTGACGATGTCCTCGCCCTTGTCCGCCTCGGCCACCACCTCGAGGTCGTCCTCGCTCGACAGCAGAGCGACCAGCGCCTTGCGGATGAGGTGCATGTCCTCGGCGAGCATCAGTCGGATCAAACCAGACCCCCCTACACGCGATGCGAGCGGACGCTCGCCGTTGGTGACCGCGGCGCCCCACTCACTATGAGGGTTCCGCGCGCACGCCGGGACCTCTCTACCCGAACTGTCACCTTTAATCAGGAAGCGCGTCAGAGAACAACCGACGCCCGGCCCCCTTCACGGGGAACCGGGCGTCGCGGTCGGGGTTTCTAGTGGCGCACGACCTTCACGTAGTCGGTCGCCTGGGAACCCTTGAGCCCGTGGCCGCCGTCGAACCGCACCGCCCAGGTGCCGGAGCGGAAGGCCCGGACCTTGGTGGCGAAGTCGCCGTCACCGGCGGTCTTGACGGAGTTGACGTACTGCCACTTGTGGGAGCCGGAGGGCTGGAAGTAGACCTTCACGGTCTGCGAGCCCAGCCAGTGCCAGCTGTTCCAGTAGTTGTTGCTGTCGGAGCAGAAGCGGGCGCCGCCACGGCGGCCGGTGAAGTCGTTCCACCCGTAGTACCAGTCACCCCAGCACTGCGCGACCTGCAGCGTGCCCTTGAGGGTGAGCGAGCGGCCCTTGCGGACCGGCTCGGGCGTGGCGTCGAAGCCGGCGATGCGGGTCGCCTTCGGACCCGTCGGGCGCGGCGCGTGCGACACCTTGCGCTTCACCGTGAAGCTGCGGTCGGTGGTGTACTTCTTGCCGTCGAGGCCGACGGCCACGACGTGCACCTTGTAGGTGCCGGCGCGGTCGTTCCAGTCGAAGCTCCACGTCCGCGAGGTGTGGTCGAGCTTCGGACCGTTGTGACCGCTCTTCTGCTTGCCGAACCAGTGGTTGCCGCCGTGGCCGCCGTGACCGACCCCGGGACCCCACAGGTCGATGTCCACGCTCTGGACGTCCTTGGTCGTGACCCGGGCGGTGACCTGGGCGGACCGGCCCTTGCTCACCACGACCACGTTCGGGCTCACGTCGACCGACAGGATGCGCGGGTCGGGCTTGTACGGCTTGTGGAAGTCGGGCTGGTGGGAGTCCGGCTTGTGCGGCTTGTTGAAGGTGTGCCCAGCGGAGGGGCTCGGCGTGGGCGTCGACGTGGGCGCGACAGTGTCCGCGTACGCGGGCGCAGTCGCGAGCGCCGTGGCGCCCATGGCGACCGCTACCAGGGTGGTAGCAGCTCGTTTCACCATGAGGGTCATTCCTCTCCCCGTTCAGGAACGCACCCCCGGTTTGGGGTACGCCACCTGTCATAGACGTCAAAAGAGAGAGAAAAGTTGCCGCACATCTTCGGAAAAGTGATTACAAAATCATAACGTCCCTTACGTCTTCTTTATACTTTTTGTGATACGTGAGGCTGGTCACGCCTCTCGTTGTGCGCTGGTCTCGGCGGCGTACCGGGGTGTGCCCGCGTACTCGGCACGCCAGGAGCCCTCGCCGTCCGCACGGACCTTCGCGTTGAACCAGCCGTCCTCGCGGGTGACCGCCTCCCCGACGGTCTTCCAGCGGGACGACCCTTCGGGGCGGAACCGGATCGTGACCCGCTGCCCGGCGAAGGGCCGGTAGTCCACCTTCCCGCCGGGGCCCACCCGCAGCAGCGTCCCGGTGACGCGCACGCTGTTCCCCTCACGGGCCACCTTGAGCCCCTCGATCTGGGTCTCCCTGCGCAGGTTGAAGCCCGCGTGGGCCACGGCCCGTTCGCCCCGCGCGTTCACCGCGGTCGCGGTGACCGTCCAAGGGCCGTGCGGATACCACCGCGACAGGGCCTTGTCGGGGAGGAACCGCCAGGTCTCCCACTCCCCGGACGACATCCGCCGGACCGGCCGGCCGTCGCGCGACGCGCCCGTCATCCTGGGCACCACGGCGGACGCCAGCCCGCCCAGGCCCGGCAGGGGCACGCCTGCGGGCACACCGACCGGCACGGCACCGGGCACGGCGCCGCCCGGGGGGACCATCGGGTCCTGGGAGGCGGACGGCACCGGAACGGCGTCGCCTGACGGCGGCGAGGGCGTGACGTCCGGCTCGGGCTCCTCACCCGGCTCGTCGCCATCCGCGGGGGCGCGGCCGGGCTCCAGGACGACGGAGACGCGGTCCGCGCCGCGTGCGACCACGTCGACGACCAGCCGCACCGACCCGCTCGGGCCGACCACGGGGTCGGACGGGCGCACCACGATCGAGCGGATGGCCAGGTCGCCGGAGGCGGGGGCCGGCGCGGCGGCCGCCGCCGTCGTCGCGGGCGAAAGGACCAGCGTCGCGAGCAGAGGGCTCATCATGCCCCGTGACCGTACGCACGCCCGCGGGCCGTCCCGCCCCCGACACACTCCCGGCCCGGTAAAAAATCGGCCCGGTGAAAAACCGGCACGGTGAAAAACCGGCACGGTGAAAAACCGGCACGGTCAGCCTGCCCGGAGACCGGCCCCGGAGACCGGCCCGGAAGATCGGCCCCGAAGACCGGCCCCGAAGACCGGCACGGCCCATCCGGCACGCTGCATCCGGCCCGGCGAGACTCTGGTGCGCCGGCGATCGGCACCGCGACCTCCGCGCCGTACAGGTCCGGCCCGGTGACGATCCCGCACGGCGAGGCCCCGGCGCTGTGCGGGCTCGGCCCCGCATGGCCGCGGTGTCGCGCGGATCCGGCCCGGCGGGAGCCCGCCGCGTGGTCAGCCGGTCGTGTACAGCTCCTCGATCACCTCGGCATACCGGGCGTGGACGACCCGGCGCTTGAGCTTGAGGCTGGGGGTGAGCTCCGCGGTCTCGGCCGTCCACTCGACGGGCAACAGCCGCCACCGCTTGACCTGCTGCACCCGGGCGAGCTTGCGGTTGGCCGCCTCGACCGCCGCCTCGATCTCCTTGAGCACGTCCGGATGCGCGGCCAGGTCGGCCAGGGAGTCGAAGGCGATGCCCCGCGCCCGCGCCCACTCGGGGGCCACCTCGCCGTCCAGGGTGAGGATCGCCACGGGATAGGGCCTGCGGTCGCCGTACGCGAGGGCCTGGCCGATGAGCGGGTGCTCCTTCAGGTGGCCCTCGATGGCGGCCGGGGAGACGTTCTCCCCGCCGGAGGTGATGAACAGCTCCTTCTTCCGGTCGACGATGCGGACGAAGCCGTCCTCGTCGATCGACCCCACGTCGCCGGTGTGCAGCCAGCCGTCGTCGTCGAGGAGCTCGGCGGTCGCCTCCGGCAGGCCGAGGTAGCCCCGGGTGTTGAGCGGGCTGCGGGTGAGGATCTCGCCGTCCTCGGCGATCCGCACCTCCACGCCCGGCTCGGCCCGGCCCACCGTGCCGAGTTTGAAGACCTCGGGCGTGTTGCCGGTGAAGGCTCCGGTCGTCTCGGTCATGCCGTACACGTCGATGACCTTGAGGCCGAGGCCGGCGAAGAACCGCTGCACCTCTTCCGGCATCGGCGCGGCGGCGGTCGCGCACCAGCGGGCCTGGTCGAGCCCGATCAGGCTGCGGACGATCGACAGCAGCGCCGCGTCGGCCTGCTCGTACGCCTCGCGCACCTCGGGCGTGACCGTGTGGCCGTGCTGCTGCCCCTCGACGTACGCGAGCCCGGCGGCCATCGCGGCCCGCACGTTCTCCTGCTGCTCGGGCGGCTGGGTGGCGAGCAGGGCCTGCAGCCGGGCCATCATCTTCTCCCAGACGCGGGGGACGCCGAAGAACAGCACCGGGTGCACCTGGCCGAGCGTGGCGCCGAGGTTGGCCAGGTCCGTGCAGAAGTGGACGTGGTTGACCTTGACCAGCGGCAGATAGAGGCTCAGCACCCGCTCGGCGATGTGGGCGTAGGTGAGGTAGGAGATCTGCGTGCTGCGCATGGGCAGGTCGATCATGCGCTGGGTCGCGACGAGCTCGAACAGCACGTTCGTGTGCGTCAGCGGGACGCCCTTGGGGTTGCCGGTCGTCCCCGAGGTGTAGAGGACGGTCAGCGTGTCCTCCGGGGTCACCGCCTGCCAGCGGGCGTCCACCGCGGCCGGGTCGGCGGCCAGTGCATCGGCGCCGAGCTCCAGGAACGCCTCCCAGCTCAGGAAGCGCTCGTCGCCCTCGGGGGCGGCGCCCTCCAACAGGATGATCTTCGTGAGCGCGGGCAGCTCGCCGAGCACCGGCTCCCAGCGGGCCAGGTCGGCCGGGCCGCCGAGCACCGCGATCCGCGCCCCGACGTCGCGGGCGACGTACGCGACCTGCTCGGGGGCGAAGGTCGCGTAGATCGAGCAGGGGACGCCGCCCGCGTGGACGGCCCCGAGGTCGGCGAGCACGTGCTCGCTGCGGTTGACCAGCATCAGCGCGACGGAGTCGCCCGGCCGCAGGCCCAGCGCGGTGTAGCCGGCGGCGATCCGCAGCACCCTTTCGCGCGCCTCGGCGTAGGTCAGGGTCGTCCAGCCGTCGCCGGTGGGATCGGAGTAGGCGGGCGCGTCCGGATGCTCCTGCGCGGCCCACCTGAGCTGCTCGCATACCGTCCTGCCGGCGATCTCCTGCTCGATCGCGGCCCGCTCCTCAAGTACGCCGGACATCGCGCCTCCCAACGGGTATTCCGCACGCGTGGCATGCATCGCACCACACGGGATCACCGTGGACAAGACCCCGGCGAGGAGTAGAGCGACGGCCTGTGCTATACGCGGCCCTCACAATCGGACAAATAGCACATAAAGGCAGGTAAGGTACACAAGACGGAGTGTGATCGGGGGTTCACATGGCATCCGGTAGATCGGGTCCGCCGACCGTCGAGCGGACGTTCTTCGGCCATCCGCGGGGGCTGGCCACGCTGTTCGGCACCGAGATGTGGGAGCGGTTCAGCTACTACGGCATGCGCGCCATCCTCGTGCTGTTCCTGACCGCGCCCGTCACGCGCGGCGGCATGGGCCTGCCGGAGACGACCGCCGTCGGCATCTACGGCGTCTACATCGCCTCGGTCTACCTCCTCGCCATCGCGGGCGGCTGGCTCGGCGACCGGCTGCTCGGAGCCCGCAGGACCGTGCTGTGCGGCGCCCTGGTCATCATGGGCGGCCACGTCAGCATGGCGATGCCCATGGGCGGCGGGTTCGTCTGGCTCGGCCTCGTGCTGATCGCGCTGGGCAGCGGGCTGCTCAAGCCGAACATGTCGGCGCTGGTGGGCGAGCTCTACCGGCACGAGGACGACGCCCGGCGCGACTCCGGCTACACGATCTTCTACATGGGCATCAACCTGGGCGCCTTCATCGGCATCATGGTCGTGCCCTGGCTGCAGACGGGCGACCGCTGGCACCTCGCCTTCGGCGCGGCCGCCCTCGGCATGGCCTTCGGCCTGGCGCAGTACGTCCGGGGCCGGGCCACGCTCCGCGGCGCCGGCGAGGAGCCGGACCACCGCATGACACCGGACGAGGAGCGCCGCTTCAAGGTCGTGGCCAGCGTCGCGCTCGCCGCCGGCGCGGGCGCGCTGACCCTGTGGGCGCTCAGCGGCACGCTCACCGTGGACCGGTTCGCCGTCGTGCTCACGGTCGTCACGGCGGCCGTGCCGGTCGCGTACTTCGTCTTCCTGTTCTCCTCGCGCGAGGTCACCGCGGAGGAGCGGAAGGGCCTGTTCGCGTACGTGTGGCTGTTCCTGGCCGCCGCGATCTTCTGGCTCGTCTACGACCAGGCCGGCAGCGCCCTGCTGCTGTTCGCCAAGAACGACACCGACCTGGACGTGCTCGGCTTCACGATCCCGCCGGGCTGGGTGGGCAACATCAACTCGCTGGTGATCATCCTCGTCGCCCCCCTCTTCGCGGAGATGTTCCTCAAGGCGGGCACCCGGATCAGCACGCCGCTCAAGTTCGCGGTCGGCCTGGTGCTCGTCGGGGTGAGCTTCGTCGTCATGTCGGTCGCGTCCGGCATCGCCTCCGGCGGGGTGAAGGTCTCGGTCATGTGGCTGCTGTCGGTCTACCTCATCCAGACCGTCGGCGAGCTGTTCCTCAGCCCGGCCGGGCTGTCGGTCACCAACAAGCTCGCCCCCCGGGCGTTCGAGAACCAGCTCATGGGCCTGTGGTTCCTCTCCATGGCCCTCGGCGACTCCGTCGGCGGCCAGGCCTACCGGCTGACCAAGGTCGTGCCGATGCCGATGTACTACCTCACCCTCGCGCTCGCCGCGATCGCGGCGGGGCTCGTCATGCTGCTGTTCGTCCGCAGGCTCCGCATGCTGATGGCCGAGCACCACGTGCCGCCCGTGCCCACACCGAGCTGACGCCCACACCGAGCAAACGCCCACACCGAGCAAACGCCCACACCGAGCAAACGCCCACGCCGAGCTGACGCCCACACCGCCCGTGCCGGGCTGAGGGTCACAGGGCCGGCATGAGCGGCTCGCGCGGGCGATAGCGGGCGGGGTCGCGGGCGATGCGGCGCACCGCCTCCTCCATCACCGCCGGCGGCTGGGTGAACGGCAGCCGCAGGTAGCGCTCCAGCGTCCCGTCCACGCCGAACCACGGCCCCGGAGCCAGCCGTACGCCACGGGCGGCGGCGGCCTCGGCGACCGAGCTCGCCACCGGCCCGTCGAGCCGCACCCACAGCGAGCCGCCGCCGCGCGGCGTGGTGAACGCCCAGCCGGGCAGCTCCTCCCGCAGCACCGCGGCGAGCGCCGCACACGACGCGCCGAGCCCACGGCGGCGCTCGGCGCGCGCCTCCTCGATCCGCTCGAACAGGCACGCGACGACGAGCTGCTCGAAGACCGCGCCCGCGATGTCCACGGCGGCCCGCAGCACGGCCAGGCGGCGGACGGTCGCGGCGCTCGCCCGGATCCAGCCGACCCGCAGGCCGCCCCACCAGAGCTTGGAGGCCGAGCCCACGCTGATCACCCGGCCGTCGGTGTCGAACGCGGCCAGCGGCGCCGCACGCGCCGTCTCGTCCAGCACGATCTCGGCCCAGCTCTCGTCGGCGATCAGCGTCACGCCGTGCCGTCGTGCCGCCTCCACCAGCTCGGCGCGGGCGGCGTCGGCCATCAGGTGGCCGGTCGGGTTCTGGAAGTCGGGGATGACGTAGGCCAGCCGGGCCGCCGTCTGCCGCATCGCACAGGTCACAAGATCGAGGTGCCAGCCGTCCTCCTGCACGCCGACCGGCACCAGGCGGGCTCCCCGCATCCGTGCCGCGTCGATCGCGTGCGGATAGGTCGGCGACTCGACCAGCACCGGGTCGCCCCTCTCGGCGAACGCCGCCATCAGCAGGTGGATGGCCTGCTGGGCCCCGGCCGTGACGAGGATCTGCTCGGGCCGGGTGGGCACGCCACGCTCGCCGTACCTGCGGGCGATCGCCTCGCGGAGCGGCGCGAGCCCGGCCGGGTGGTAGCCCATGCCCAGCGCGTACCGGTGGTAGGCCCGGCCCGCCTCCTCGATGGCCTCGCCGAGCAGGGCGCTCGCCGGGGGCGCGGCCGCGTGCAGCGGCAGCAGCCCGTCGTCGTCGGACGCCAGCCACGGGTTGTCGGTGCCGAGCGCGCCCGCGTCGGGCAGGGTCGCCCGGCTGCCGGATCCCTGCCTGCTCTCCAGATAGCCCTGCTCGCGCAGCCGATCGTACGCCGCGGTCACGGTGGTGCGGCTGACGCCGAGGGCCTCGGCCAGGTGCCGCTCGGCCGGCAGGCGCACCCCAACGGCGAGCCTCCCGTCGAGGACCAGGCCGCGTACGGCGTCCGCGAGCGCCCGGTAGTAGGGCCGGGTCTCCTGCGCGTCTCCCGCGCCCTTCCCCGCCCTCGCTCCCGCGCCCCTTCCCGTGGCTTCTCCTGTGGTGCCGAGCACGAGCCGGGCGAGCTGCAGAGCGCTGAGGTACCGATCCATGCAGGCCAATTTCTCTGATTGGCCCTTTCCTCGCAACCCCACCAGCCTGCACGATAGGCCGACTATGACCGAACTGTCCCTCCCCCGCCCCCGTTCGCTCCCGCTGCGGCTCATCCGCCTCTATGCCGGCCTGGCGCTGTACGGCGCCGGGATCGCCCTGCTCGTCAGGTCCGGCCTGGGCCTCGACCCCTGGGAGGTCTTCCACCAGGGCCTGTCGGTGCGCACCGGGTGGTCGATCGGCCTGTGGATCAACCTGGTGGGCGCGCTGGTGCTGCTGCTGTGGATCCCCCTCAAGCAGCGGCCCGGTCTCGGCACGATCAGCAACGTCCTGGTGGTCGGCACCAGCGCCGACGGGGTGATGGCGTTGGTGCCCGCGCCCGCGGCCTGGCCGGTACAGTGGGCCTTCCTGCTG
Source organism: Microbispora sp. CSR-4 (assembly GCF_008033685.1). Lineage (NCBI taxonomy): Bacteria > Bacillati > Actinomycetota > Actinomycetes > Streptosporangiales > Streptosporangiaceae > Microbispora > Microbispora sp. CSR-4. The sequence continues at coordinate 62,357 of NZ_VJVX01000003.1, read as the reverse complement.
GGCGGCGTCGTCGCCATCGCCGCCGCCTCCGGGCTCTACATCCACGCGGGCTTCGGCCCGGGGCCGCGCGACGGCCTGATGACGGGCCTCAACCGGCTCGGCCTGTCGATCCGGCTGGCCCGCACGATCGTCGAGATCAGCGTGCTCGCCATCGGCTGGCTGCTCGGCGGCACCGTCGGGGTCGGCACGGTGGTGTTCGCGGTCACGATCGGCCCGGTGACGCAGGTTTTCATGAAGCTGTGGGCCCCCGCCGGGGACACCGCCCGGCCACCTGGCACGAAGCCGTCCTGACGCGGCCAGCGCGGGCCCGTGACGGCCGCGGCTCGCGGATGAGCGGACGGCCCGCGCCCGGTAGCGTGACGGGCATGCGGATCGAGGATTACGCCCTCGTTGGCGACATGCAGTCGGCCGCCCTCGTCGGCCGGGACGGCTCGATCGACTGGCTGTGCCTGCCACGGTTCGACTCCCCCTCCTGTTTCACCCGGCTGCTCGGCGACGAGTCCAACGGCTTCTGGCGGCTGGCCGCCGCGGGACAGGAGCAGGCCACCCGCCGCGCGTACGTCGAGGACACGCTCATCCTGGAGACCGTCTGGGAGACGCCCACGGGCGCGGCCAAGGTGATCGACTTCATGCCGCCCCGGCACGCCAACCCCGATCTCGTACGGATCGTGGAGGGCCTGTCGGGCACCGTGGAGATGACGACCGAGATCCGCATCCGCTTCGACTACGGCCGCATCGTCCCCTGGGTGCGCCGCAGCAACGGGCACCTGCACGCCATCGGCGGCCCCGACTCGGTCTGGATCCACTCCGGAGTCCCGCTGCACGGCGGCGACTACCGGCACCAGGCGAGGTTCACGGTCGCCGCCGGCGAGCGGGTGCCGTTCGTGTTCACCTGGCATCCCTCCCACGAGCCGGAGCCGGAGCGGATCGACCCGATGGAGCAGCTCGCCGAGACCAGGCTCATGTGGCAGGAGTGGGTCTCCCGCTGCGGTTACCAGGGCCCCTGGCGCGACGCCGTGGTCCGCTCGCTGATCACGCTCAAGGCGCTGACCTACAGCCCGACCGGCGGCATCGTCGCCGCCCCGACCACGTCACTGCCGGAGCACCTGGGCGGGGTGCGCAACTGGGACTACCGCTTCTGCTGGCTGCGCGACGCCTCCATGACGCTCGACGCGCTGACCGGCGCCGGATACGTCGAGGAGGCCGCCGCCTGGCGTTCCTGGCTGCTGCGCGCCATCGCCGGCCGTCCCGAGGACGTCCAGGTCCTGTACGGCGTGGCCGGCGAACGCCGCCTGCCGGAGATGACGCTCGACTGGCTGTCCGGCTACGAGAACTCCACGCCCGTGCGGATCGGCAACGGCGCGGCGACCCAGCTCCAGCTCGACATCTACGGGGAGGTCGTCGACGCCCTCTATCAGGCGCGCAAGCAGGGCATGCCGCCGGACAACCACGCGTGGGCCCTGGTCACCAAGGTCATGGAGTTCTTCGAGCACAACTGGGACCAGCCCGACGAGGGACTGTGGGAGGTGCGCGGACCCCGCCGCCACTTCGTCCACTCCAAGGTCATGGCCTGGGTCGCGGCCGACCGCATGGTCCGCGTCATCGAGGAGCTGGGCCGGCGCGGCGACGTGGAGCGCTGGCGCGCCATGCGCGACCGCATCCACGCCGAGGTCTGCGACAAGGGCTACGACCCCGAGCGCAACACCTTCACCCAGTCCTACGGCTCACGCGAGCTCGACGCCGCACTCCTGCAGATCCCCATCGTCGGCTTCCTGCCCCCCGACGACCCCCGCGTCATCGGCACCGTCGAGGCCATCGAACGCGAGCTCATGACCGACGGCTTCGTCCTGCGCTATCCCCTCGCCGAAGACAACCCCGTCGACGGCCTCCCCGGCGGCGAAGGCGCCTTCCTCGCCTGCAGCTTCTGGCTCGCCGAAGCCCGCGCCATGATCGGCCGCCACGACGACGCCGTCGAGCTCTTCCAGCGCCTCATCGCCCTCACCAACGACGTCGGCCTCCTCGCCGAGGAATACGACCCCAAGACCGGCCGCCAGCTCGGCAACTTCCCCCAGGCCTTCAGCCACATCCATCTGATCCGTACGGCGCGGGCGCTGACCCGCTACACCGAGCGGCGGTAGGCGAGGCTCCGGGCGCACTCCCGGAACCCGAGCGACCGATACAGCCGCACGGGCCCCGGATAGGCGTCGTCCCCACGCGGGCTCCCCCCCGCCTGCCGCGCGCCCGCCCGCCGCGCCGCGTCCAGCGCGGCCAGGCAGGCGGCCCGTGCGAGGCCGCGCCGGCGGTGGCCCGGCGCGGTGCCGGCCGGCTCGATGCGGGCGGCCCGGTTGGCCTCGTCCAGCCAGACCAGGCAGAACGCCGCGGCGCTCCCGTCCGGCGCCTCGGCGATCCAGTCCAGGTCCGGCCGATAGGGCCAGGCCCGCCGGACCGCGTGGTAGCTCTCCTCGGTCACCCGCGACGGGTGGAACGCCGCCCGGTGCGCGGCGGCGCGTCGCGGGACGTCGGCGTCGCCCACCGCGCGCAGGCGATATCCGGCGCGGCTACTGCCGTCCGGCGATGCGGGCGAGGAGCCGGGCGAACTCCGGCGGCGGCGCGACGACCAGCCGGGTCTGCCCGTCGTGGCTGATGAGGTCGGCCTGGATGCGGGTCAGCTTGCCCCGGCGCCACCAGTACACGTGGGGGCTCAGCCCGTCGGCCCGGCCGGCGTGCTCGCGGTGGGCGAAGATGCGCAGGCGCTCGATCGCGCGGACGACCCCGATGCCGGCCACGGGATGCACGGCCACCATGCCCCGGTGCGGCAGCACGGCGAGCATGCCGTCCTCGGGCACGTCCATGTACGCCGTCAGGCGGCGCAGGTGGGCCGCCGCGCTGGGCGCGGTCAGCAGCGACACCTCGGTGCCGGCGAGGTCGAGCCGCGACACGGTGGGCCGCTCGTCGGTCAGGGCGTTGCCGACGGCCACGTCGAGCGCCTCGGCCGGCGGGATGGGCCAGCAGAACGCCTCCTCCGGCCGCACCGGACGGGCGCCGATGGTCAGCACCTCGATCAGGTCGGCGCTGAGGTGGCGGCCGATGATCCGGGAGGGGTCGGGGAAGGCCGGGTCGTCGGCGGCGTGGACGCGCGTGCGCAGCAGCGGCCTGATGGGCGTGAGGTTGCAGGCGTCGAACGGCTCGCCCGACACGGCGTGCGCGAGGTGCTCGGAGACCAGCATGGGCCAGTCCTCGCGGGCACGGCGACCGGCCTCGCGGCGCAGGCCGACGAGGTTCACCGTCCGCTCACGCTCGGGCGAGGTCAGCGTCAGCGACGCCCCGTCGGCCGCGAACGTGCAGGTATAGCCCATGGTCTCGGCGACCAGGGCCAGCAGGGAGTCGAGATCGACGTCCTCGACGGCTCTCGGGGCGGGATGGTCCGGCCGTGTCCGGCTGAGCAGTCGCCGCAAGAGTCCCAACGCACCATCCCTTCACCACCGCCCGGATGCCTCCGGGGCGGGTCTCAGGTTGCCGCGTCCGAGTCGCGGAACATGCCCGAGAGAGAATACGATTCGGTCACAATAGCCACATTCGACTCCAACCACACACTCATCTGTGGTGTGCCATGGCCCACAGTCAGTCCCGCGAGCACCGGCACACCAAGCGGGGCCAGGCGTTCGGCCAGCATGGGAAGGGGGTCGCCACACTCCACCCACGATCCCAGCACGATTCCCGCCGCGCCGTCGAGACACCCGGCCTGCAGTAGTTGCGTCACCATGCGGTCGATCCGGTACGGCTCCTCGGTGACGTCCTCCAGCAGCACGACGCGCCCCCGCGCGCGCATCGCGTACGGCGTGCCGCACAGGGCGGCCAGCAGAGCGAGGTTACCTCCCGTGAGCCTGCCCTCGGCCCGGCCCGGCACGATCACCCGGTCGCCCGTGATCGGCGCGGGCGTGCCGCCCTCGAACAGCGCCTCCCGCAAGTAGGCGAGGCTGGCCGGCTCGGGCCCCTCCGGGTCGCCGATCAGCGCGGTCGCCGGCATCGGCCCGAACAGCGTCGCCAGGCCGAGCCGGTCGGCGAAGGCCCGGTGGAGCGCGGTGATGTCGCTCGACCCGAGCAGGATCTTCGGCCCGGCCGCCGCCATCGCGTCCCAGTCGAGCAGCCCGAGCAGCCGGGTGGCGCCGTAGCCGCCCCTGGCGCAGATGACCGCCGCCACCCCGGGATCGCACCACGCGTCCTGGAGGTCGGCCGCCCGCGCGGCGTCCGGCCCGGCCAGGTAGCCCTCCCGCGCGAGGATCGACGCCCCGTGCACGACCCGCAGACCGAGCCCGGTCAGGACGTCGGTGCCGCGTTCGAGCCGTTCGGGATCGACGGGACCCGAGGGCGCGACCAGCGCGACGGTGTCACCGGGCCGCAGCCGCCGCGGCGGTCTCGGGACCGTTATCGAGGCGTCACCGCCCGCCCCGCCCGGGAAGCGCTCGCTCACCCTTCAAAGGGTGTCAGACTTAGCGGTATCTATGCGACCTCCGACGCACATCCTCGTGGTCAACGGTGTCAAGGTCCGCCGTCCGGTGTTCGTTGTCGCGGCTCCGCACTCCGGCGCGGACCTGCTGGGCCGTGCCCTCAAGCGCTCGCCCGGCTTCCACGTGACCATGGGCAGGGGCCCGGTGGCCCGGGTCGTCTACGCCTTCGCCAGGAGGCCGTCGATCGCCCGCAGCGGCGGCGCCCCGCAGGTGCTGCGCGACGTGCTCGCCGAAGCGTGGCAGGTGGTCCCGTCGGCGTGCGCGGAGTGCACGGCCTCCTGCCGGGAGGCGGGCGGCATCGTCGGCGCCGGGCCCTGCGTCGGGCCGGGCTCGCTGTCCCGGTTCGGCGACGCCAGCCCCGACCTGCTCTACAGCGCGCCGGTGCTGCTGCAGGCGTTCCCCGACGCCCGGCTCATCCAGATCATCCGCGACGGCCGTGACGTCGTCGCCGACATGCTCGCCGACCCCGCCTGCATGACCTGGGTCAAGCCCCACATGCTGAGCGAGGACGCCGAGTTTCCCAATCCGTTCCTCGGCGTGCGCTCGGCCGAGCACCGGGGGCGCTGGGCCGCGATGCCACCCGCGGGCAAGTGCGCCCTGCGCTGGCGCAGCGCCGTACGGCTGAGCGCCGCGCTGCGCCACGACCTGCCCGCCGAGCACCTGCTCACCCTGCGGTACGAGGACATGGTGGCCTCGCCGGGAGACGCGATCGAGGCGGTGTCGTCCTTCCTGGAGGCCAAGATCTCCACGATCGCGCTGTACGGCGCGACGATCCCCCGGCCGGGAAGCTGGCGCAGGCGGCTGTCGGCGGACGACGCCGAGCTGGTGGAGAAGGTGGCCAGGGAGGAGCTCGCCCGCCTCGGCTACCGCTGAGCCGGCGAGCGAGCAGCCCGTCGGTGGGCGGCCGGCATGACCGGTCGTCTCCCCGCCGTCATCCCCCAGGCCGCCGTTTTCCGGCTGTCGTCTCCGGGCCGTCATCCCCCAGGCCGCCGTCTCCGGGCCGCCGTCTCCCGATCGCCGTCTCCGGGCCGTCAGCTCCCGGTCGCCGTCTCCGGGCCGTCGCAGGGCCTCAGGATGCGCTCTGGCCGGAGGCGGTGAACTGGGTGCGGTAGAGCTCGGCGTAGGCGCCGCCCCGCTCCAGCAGCTCCTCGTGCCGGCCGCGCTCGACGACCCGGCCGTCCTCGATCACGAGGATCGTGTCGGCCTCGCGGATCGTCGACAGCCGGTGGGCGATCACCAGAGACGTCCTGCCGTGCAGCGCGGTCTTCAGCGCCTGCTGCACCGCCGCCTCGGACTCCGAGTCGAGATGGGCCGTCGCCTCGTCCAGCACCACCACCCGCGGCGCCTTCAGCAGCAGCCGGGCCAGGGCGATGCGCTGCTTCTCCCCGCCCGAGAGCCGGTAGCCGCGGTCGCCGACGACCGTCTCCAGCTCCTCCGGCAGGTTCTTGACCAGGTCGGCGATCTGGGCCGCACGCAGGGCGTCCCAGATCTCCTCGTCGGTCGCCTCCGGCCGGGCGTAGCGGAGGTTGTTGCCGATCGTGTCGTGGAACAGGTGAGCGTCCTGCATGACCACGCCCACCGTGTCCCTGATGCTGTCGAGGGTGGCGTCGCGGACATCCACGCCGTTGATCCGCACGGCCCCCTCGTCCACGTCGTACAGCCGGGACACAAGCGAGGTGATGGTCGTCTTGCCCGCGCCCGAGTGCCCGACGAGGGCCACCAGCTCGCCGGGGTGCGCGGTGAACGACACGCCCTTGAGCACCTCCTGCGAGGGCCCGGTGTCCGGGCGGGCCACCGACTCCAGCGACGCCAGCGAGACATCGGAAGCGGACGGGTAGCGGAAGCGGACATCGTCGAACTCGATCGTGACCGGCCCCTCGGGGATCGGCCGCGCGTCCGGCTTCTCGGCGACCATCGGCTTCAGGTCGAGCACCTCGAAGACACGGTCGAAGCTCACCAGGGCGGTCATCACGTCCACGTGGACGTTCGACAGGCTGGTCAGCGGGCCGTACAGGCGCATGAGCAGGGACGACTGGGCGACCAGGGTGCCGAGCGCGAACGCCCCGCCGATCGCCAGCGCGCCCCCGAGACCATAGACGAGCGCGGTCGCCAGCGCGGCGACCAGGCCGAGCGCGATGCGGAACACCGCGCCGTACATGGCGACGGTAACGCCCACGTCGCGGACCCGGCCCGCGCGCTCGGCGAAGTGGGCCGCCTCGTCGTCCGGCCTGCCGTACAGCTTCGCGACCATGGCCCCGGCCACGTTGAACCGCTCGGTCATCACCGAGCTCATCTCGGCGTCGAGTTGCATCTGCTCGCGGGTCAGCGCGGACATCCGGCGGCCGACCCACTTGGCCGGGAAGATGAAGATCGGCAGCAGGACCAGCGCGACCAGCGTGACCTGCCACGACAGCACGAGCATGGTGCCGAGCACCATGACCAGGCTGATGACGTTCGACACCACCGACGACAGCGTGCTGGTGAGGGCCCGCTGCGCCCCGATGACGTCGGTGTTCAGCCGGGAGACCAGCGCGCCGGTCTGGGCGCGCATGAAGAACGCGACCGGCATGCGCTGCACGTGGTCGAAGACCTCGGTGCGCAGGTTGTAGATCAGGCCCTCGCCGATGCGCGCGGAATACCACCGCTGCACCAGGCCGAGCCCGGCGTCCAGGACCGCGAGCCCCCCGATCGCCACGGCGAGCCACACCACGACGTCGACCCGCTTCGGAGTGATGCCGTGATCGATGATCGCCTTCATCAGCAGCGGGTTGGCGACCACGATGACCGCGTCGACCACGACCAGTGCGAGGAACCCGGCGATCTGGGCGCGGAACGGCCGGGCGTAACCGGCGATGCGCCGGACGGTTCCCGGCGCGATCCGCTCCTTCGTCACGGAGTTATCTCGCCGTAACGAGCGCATAACCTGTAGGCCGTAGCCGCCGTTCATCATCGCCATATGCCGTACATCCTCCCAGCCCTGCAGCGGCGGGAGGATACCCCCGATTCCCCCGTCAGCTCGAAGCGAACAGCACGTACCGGTTCGCCCCGGACACAGACCCTAGTTCGTTTCGAACAGATGCGCGCAGCCCGCTTCGGACCGCATCCTTCGGCCTGCCCCGAGCAGTGCCGCGCGGTCCGCCCCGAGCAGCGGCCTTCGACTCGGCCCGAGCAGCGTCCTTCAGTTCCTTCCGAACAGTGCCCGGATGCGCGCCACCTGCTCGATCCGCTCGGCGGCGGCCTGCTCCTCCAGCGTGCGTCCCGGCGCGGCCTGCAGCAGCCTCTTGGTGGCGGTCGCGGCGGCGCGGTCGGTCGCCAGCAGGGCGGCGGCCAGGTCCTGTACGGCCTGGGCCAGCTCGGACGTGGGCACCGCGATCTCGGCCAGGCCGAGCCGTACGGCCTCGGCGGCCCCCACGGTGCGCGCGGTCAGGCACATCTCGATGGCCCGCGGCACCCCCACGATGTCGGCCAGGGGCTTGGTCCCGGTCAGGTCGGGAACCAGCCCCAGCGCGGGCTCCTTCATGCAGAACTTCACGTCGTCCGTGACGACACGCAGGTCGCACGCGAGTGCGAGCTGGAAACCCGCCCCGATCGCATGCCCCTGCACGGCCGCGATCGACACGATCTCCGGCCTGCGCAGCCACAGAAAACCCTTCTGTGCCTCCGCGATCAGCTGCTCGAACTCGGAGTCGCCGAGCACCGCGGCGCTCGCGAACGATTCCTGCCCGGGAACCCCCTCGGGTGTGAACATGCGCAGGTCGATTCCGGCTGAGAAGGACGGCCCCTCGCCTCTGACCACGACCACTCTCACCTGCTCCGGAAGGGTCTCCCCTATCCGGGCCAGGGCCGACCATGTCGCGAACGTCTGCGCGTTGCGCTTGTCCGGCCGGTCCAAAGTGACGGTCGCGATCTCGCCGTCCACCTCGAAGCGCAGTCCGACCTCGGCCGGCGCGGCCGCCGAGATCGTCGACACATCGGAGCCTTCGCCCGTCCCAAGGGCGTGCTCCAGATTCCCCCCCATTGCCGCTTCCGCCATGCCCTGCTCCTGCGTCCGGTGCGGAGCGACGTCGCCTCGCACGGCCGGTCCGGTGCGGCGCACCGTCCGTGCCGGGCGTCCGCCCTCCTGTTCATCCCGCGGTCGCGCCCGAGCTTACCGAATATCGTTCTGGCGAGTCGGACGCGACCGCTCCTCCAGCAGGAACGAGCGGCTGCGGTCGCGCGTCTTGAGGTGGATCTCTAGCGCTTGGACTTGCCCCGGGTCGCGCCGCCGCGTCCGCGCAGAGTCACCCCGGACTCGCTGAGGATGCGGTGGATGAACCCGTACGACCGGCCGGTGGAAGCAGCCAGAGCGCGGATGCTCTCACCCGCGGAATAGCGCTTCTTAAGATCAGCGGCCAGCTTTTCCCGGTCGGCCCCGGTCACCCGGGTGCCCTTCTTCAGAGTCTCGGCCACGAGTACCTCCTGTAGTGCCAGACTTCCGCAGCGTTACTTCAGCCCATGATCAGTCATTTCGGCGGGATCGGCTACCTACTCCGCGGGAAAAGATCCCTACCCGCTCAAATTAAGATCAGGCAAGCGCCACAAGATCGGAAAATTCGTCGCTCCATGCGTCTTCTACTCCGTCTGGCAACAGAATCACCCTATCCGGCTTCAGCGCCTCGACCGCGCCCTCGTCGTGCGTGACCAGCACAATCGCGCCGGTGTAGGAGCCGAGGGCCGACAGCACCTGGTCGCGGGAGGCCGGATCGAGGTTGTTGGTGGGCTCGTCGAGCAGCAGCACGTTGGCGCTCGACAGCACCAGCGTCGCAAGGGCGAGACGGGTCTTCTCGCCGCCCGACAGGACCCCGGCGGGCTTGTCCACGTCGTCGCCGGTGAACAGGAACGACCCCAGCACCTTGCGCAGGTCGACGTCGGCCAGGTCGGGCCCCGCCGACCGCATGTTCTCCAGGACCGTGCGCTCGGGATCGAGCGTCTCGTGCTCCTGAGCGTAGTAGCCGAGCTTGAGCCCGTGGCCCGGCACGACCTCGCCGGTGTCGGGCTTCTCGATGCCTGCGAACAGCCGCAGCAGGGTGGTCTTGCCCGCGCCGTTCAGGCCCAGGATGACGATCCGCGAGCCCCGGTCGACCGCGGCGTCGACGTCGGTGAACACCTCCAGCGAGCCGTACGACTTGGACAGGCCGCGGGCCGTCAGGGGGGTCTTCCCGCAGGGCGCGGGGTCGGGGAAGCGGAGCTTGGCTACGCGGTCGGAGCGCCGCTCGCCCTCGACGCCGGACAGCAGCCGCCTGGCGCGCCGCTCCATGTCCTGGGCCGCCTTGGCCTTGGTGGCCTTCGCCCGCATGCGGTCGGCCTGGGAAAGCAGCGCGGACGCCTGCCGCTCGGCATTGGCCCGCTCGCGCTTTCGCCGTTTCTCGTCGGTCTCCCGCTGGGCGAGATAGGCCTTCCAGCCGACGTTGTAGGTGTCGATCACGCAGCGGTTCGCGTCGAGATGGAGCACCCGATTTACCGTCGCATCAAGAAGGTTTACGTCATGGCTGATGATCACCAAGCCGCCCTGGTGCGAGCGCAAAAAATCACGAAGCCAGCCGATCGAGTCCGCATCGAGGTGGTTTGTCGGCTCGTCAAGCAGGAGAGTCTCCGCTCCGGAGAACAGAATCCGGGCCAGCTCCACCCGCCGTCGCTGACCACCGGACAGGGTCTCCAGCGGCTGGCCGAGGACACGGTCGGGCAGCCCGAGGCTCGACGCGATCGAGGCCGCCTCGGACTCCGCCGCGTAGCCGCCGAGGACGTGCAGGCGGTCCTCCAGGCGGCCGTAGGCGCGCACCGCGCGGTCGCGCACGCGCTGGTCGTCGGCCGCCATCCCGGCCTCGGCCTCGCGCAGCTCGCGGAGCACGTCGTCGAGGCCGCGGGCCGACAGGATCCGGTCGCGCGCCAGCACGCTCAGGTCGCCGGTGCGGGGGTCCTGCGGCAGATAGCCGACGCTGCCGGAGATCGTGACCGTGCCCGCGGCGGGCAGCCCCTCCCCCGCCAGGACCTTGGTGAGCGTGGTCTTGCCGGCGCCGTTGCGGCCGACCAGGCCGATCTTGTCGCCCGGGTTCACCCGGAACGAGGCGCCCTCGATGAGCAGGCGCGAGCCGGCGCGAAGTTCGATATCGGTTGCGATGATCATGATTAAGGGGACACTCCCGTAGGTGATGAGGTCGGGGATCGGCACCGGGAGCGATCAATCGGGAGTGCGCATGGGCTCAAGTGTAGTGCCGCCCCGTCCACCATCGCCTGCGCCGAAACCCCGCCCGCGCCCCTTCGTCGCGCGGCCGGTCAGGGGTCGAGCAGGCGGATCCGTACGGCGCGGAACAGCGCGGGGGCACCCTCCAGAACCGGCATCCGGGGGTCGGGCACGGTGAGGAAGGGGCCGGACTCCAGGGCGAACAGCGGTGCGAGACGGCGGTCGCGCCTGATCTCGTCGATCGAGCGCCGGTCTCCGCCGAGCACGACTGCCTCCAGGTCGTCGAGCCTCGGCAGCAGCACCCGGGCGGCCACGTCGGCGGCGGCCCGCAGCGCTTCGGACGACTGCTTGTCCCTGCGCCGGGCGAAGCGCTGCTGCGACCACCCGCCCGCCGCGCTGCGCCCGTGGACCTGACGCGAGCCGACCTTGCCCGTGACGAGGCGGGCGCCGATGAAGACGCCTGCGGCGTGCCCGCCGAGCCGGGCCAGCAGCACGCCGACGGTCCGTTCCCGGCACACGTGGGACACCAGCGCCGCCGCGGCCGGGGGAAGCCGGAACCCGTCGTCGCCCCCGCCCTCGCGTCCGTGCCCGCCGTCGCCCCCACGGTCGCCATCGCCTGCGTCGCCGTCGCCCCCGTCGCCGTCGCCCCCGTCGCCGTCCTCCTCGGGCCCGCCGTCGCTCTGGCCCCCGCGGTCGCTGCTGCCCGCGCCGTGGCGGTCGCCCACGCGAGAGGGGCGCAGCGGCGGGAACGGCACCTGACACTCGGCGACCGCGCCGTCGGCGGCGTCGATGCGGACCACGTCAGGCAGGACGACGGCCTCGATCGGGCCGTGCCGCTCGGCGAAGCGCGCGATCCATCCGGCGAGCCGCTCGGGGGCGACCGAGATCCATCTGCCGCCTCCCGTGGCGGGCCCTGCCGTCATGGCTGATCAGCCTAGCCGTGCACCCTGTGTAGGGTTCCGCCCAACTGACGGGGAAATGTCGGTGAACTTCGTCCCGCAATCGGCATCGCCGGGCGATTTCTGTCCCACAATTCAATCGTGTCGCTCCCCGTCTCATCGGCGGCGCCGCTCGCCGCGACCCCGCAACGTGTCCCGGCGCCCGGCGCGGCCCCGGCGACCCCGTTCCCTCCCGGCGACGGACGGGAACGTTCCCCGGCGGACACCGTGATGGACGCCTCTACGGCCACTGGTTGGGAGCCCGGCCCGGCGAACATCGTGCGCGGCCACGACCCGGCGAACATCGTGCGCGAGCCCAGCCCGGCCGGCACTGTGCGGGAGTACGGCCCGGCGAACATGGGGCTGGAGCACGGCCCGGCCGACATCGTGTGGGAACACGACCCGGCGACCAGGGGGCGCAGGTACACCCCAGCCCCCGCCGAGCCGTACGACCAGCGCGCGTACGCGCCCTCCGCTTCCGGCGTCCCCGGCCCTGCCGCCCCGTTCTTCCTTCCCGTGGTCGATCTCGACACCGGTGGCGCCGTCGCCGTCGAGGTGGTCACCGAGGACGCGTCCGCCGCAGGCCCGGGCATGGGGACCACGGTGAACGGCCTGCTGGCCGCCGCCCGCGAGGAGGCCCTGCTGCCGCTGGTCCTGCCGATCTCCGCCGCCGCCGTGGCCGGTGGTTCGGCCGGCCACGCGCCGCTGCACGAGGCGATGCGCGTGTCCAACCGGCGTCCCCGCGAGGTCATCCTCGTGATCGAGGGCGACACCGCATATGTGCAGCGCACCGCCCTGCTGTCCGGGATCGACGGACTGCGCGCGGTGGGCTACCTCATCGCGTTCGGCGGGATCGGCACCGCCCCGCTGCCGCTCGACCTGCTCGCCGACGCCTCGCCGTACATGATCGCGCTGTCTCCCGGCGTGGTGGCACGCGGGCCGCGCGATCCCCGGCACGGCGCGCTCGCGGAGTCGCTGGTCCGGCTCGCGCGCGGCGTCGGCGCGCACGTGCTCGCCCCGGGCCTGCGGGACGAGACGCAACTGGCGGCGGTGCGCGGCTGGGGGATCCGGCTCGCGCAGGGTCCCCTGCTCGCGCCGTCCGGCTGGCGGCCCTCCCACGGGTTCAACCGCGTCCACGTGCCGCTGCCGGTGCCGGAGGCGGCCCCCGCCACCGCGTCGCTCGGCCCTCGGGTGCAGGAGCTCCTGCTTCCCGCGGTGACACTGCCGGCCGAGTCGACGGCCGAGGAGGTGGTCGCCGTGCTGAGCGCCGAGCCCTCGATCACCAGCGTGATCCTGGTGGACGAATACGAGCGCCCGCTGGGCAGCATCGACCGCAGCCGCTTCCTGCTCTTCATGGCCGGGGCGTACGGCCACGCGCTGCACGCGAAGAAGCCGGCCGGCCGCCTGGCGGACGCGGCCAAGATCGTGGCGAAGACGACCCCGGTGATCGCGGCCATGCAGGTGGCTGGCCGGGACAACGCCCGCGTGTACGACGACCTGGTGGTGGTCGACGAGGTCGGCAGGTGCCTGGGCGTGGTGCGGGTCGGCGACCTGCTGCGGCACGCCGCCGACCTCCAGGAACAGCAGGCCCGCTGAGCCCGCACGCGATCGGCCGCACGAGCACCGTCGAGGGCGCGTCCGGCCCTTTCCGCCGGCCCCCTACGGCGGCGTGACCGCGTGCGCCGGGCCCGGCCGAAAGCGCCGTGTCACCGCTCGCACCGGCCCGAGCCGCGGGGTGCGGCCCGCCGTGGTCAGAGCCAGCCCTGCGCCTGGGCCTTCTGGACGGCCTCGATCCGGTTGCGCGCGCCGGTCTTCTGGATGGCCGCCGACAGGTAGTTGCGCACCGTGCCCTCCGACAGGTGCAGCCGCAGCGCGATGTCGTTGATCGTCGAGCCGTCCGCGGCGGCGGACAGCACGTCGCGCTCGCGCGGCGACAGGGGGTTCGGCCCGGCGCTGAGCGCGGCGGCGGCCAGCCCCGGATCGATCACGCGCTCGCCCCGCAGCACCCGCCTGATCGCGGCGGCCAGTTCGCTCGCGGGGCTGTCCTTCACCAGGAAGGCCACCGCCCCGGCCTCCATCGCGCGGCGCAGGTAGCCGGGCCTGCCGAAAGTCGTGAGGATCACCACCCGGCATCCGGGGACCCGGCGGCGCAGCTGCTCGGCGGCGGAGATCCCGTCCCTGCCGGGCATCTCGATGTCGAGCAGCGCGATGTCCGGCCTGGTCGCCTCGGCGACGGCGATCACCTCCTCGCCGTCCGCAGCCTCTCCGACCACCTCGATGTCGGGCTCCAGGCCGAGCAAGGAGGCGAGCGCTCCCCGCACCATGCTCTGGTCCTCCGCCAGCACGACCCTGATCACTGGCCCAACCTATCCGCGATCATCTCCGGCGTGCGGTCCAGGGGCGGCGGAACCGCGATCCGCACCCTGAACTCCCGCTTGCCGCCTTCGACCTCCAGGCTCCCGCCCGCCGCGCGCACCCGCTCGCCGAGCCCCGTGAGGCCGTTGCCCGGTTCGTACGCGCCGCCGCCGTTGTCGGCGATCTCCAGCACCGCGCCCTCCACGTCGTACGACACGTCGATCTCGCAGCGGGTGGCCCGGGAATGCCGTACGACGTTGGTGGTGGCCTCGCGTACGGCCCAGGCGAACAGGCCGTCGAGGTCTTCGGGCAGCGGGGTGCCGCGGGTGCGCACCGTGAGGGCGACGCCGGTGACGCCCAGCGAGGACCTGGCGCCGTCGATCTCCTCCGACAGGCGGCGCCGGCGATATCCGCTGACGGCCTCGCGCACCTGGGCCAGCGCCTGCCGCGCCACCGACTCGATGTCCGCCACCTCCCCGGGGGCCTTCGGCGAGCCCTGCTCACCCAGGCGGCGGGCCAGCTCGCTCTTGAGGACGATGAGCGAGAGGCTGTGTCCCAGCAGGTCGTGCAGGTCGCGGGCGATCCGCAGCCGCTCCTCCGTGGCGGCCAGCCTGGCGACCTCGCTCTGCGCCTGTCGGAGCTGGACGACGAGGACGCGGGTGTTGCGGACGCTCACGAACAGCACGCCGAGCGTGATGATCTGCAGCACGAGCGCCCACACCGTGCCGTCGTCGGCACCGATGATCTTGCCCTCCACGACGACGAGCCCGGCCATGGCCGCGATCCCCAGCAGGGCGCGAGTGGGCGGCAGGCCCATCGCGAAGACGACCACCATGTAGATCGGCAGGGTCAGCCAGGAAGGGCTCCGGAAGATCAACGGGAAGACGACCGCCATCACCGTCGCGACGCCGAGCATGGGAAACATCCACCGGGGTTGATGGTCGAAATCGCGCGGTCCCAGCACGACCGACAGGTAGACGGCCACGAAGACCGCGAGCGCGCCCATCCACCAGACCGCCCGCGCGCCGCTCACCGTGCCGTCGGCCACCTCGGACACCGGGTAGAAGAGGTAGATCAGACCGAGCGACATGCCCATCAGTCGCCGCAGGCGGGAGGGACGCTCGTCGATCCCGCCGAAGGTGAACACGTTGGCCAGCCGGCTCATCCGCTGTCCCTCCGAACCATGGTGGAGTCGGGCGCGCACTTCCCCGCCGTTCCTGCCAGGCGCGCACCGTTCCTGTCAGGCGCACTTTCCTGCCAGGCGCGCGCCGTGGCGCTGCTTCGATCAAGCGCGCGCCGTGGCGCTGCTTCGATCAGACGCGCACCGTGGCACTGCTTTTCAGGCGCGCACCGTGGCACTGCTTTCAGGCGCGCACCGTGGCACGACGGTAGGCGAATATCGCCAGCGCCACCAAGGCCACCCCCCAGGCGAGGATGCCGGCCGCGTCGGCCGCGTGCGGGGCCTCGCCCGCCGCGATCTGCCATCCGATGCTCGCGTAGTCGTACGACGGGGTCACGTGGGCGATGCTCTTCATGACCGCGGGCATCAGGCTCTCGGGGAACCAGAGCCCGCCGAGCAGGGCGAGGGCGAACATGCCGATCATCGCGACGGGCTGCGCGGTGTCGGGGGGCAGCAGGGATCCGATCGTCAGGCCCAGCGCCGCGAACGGGATCGTGCCGATCCACATCGCCAGGATCAGCCCGACCCACTGCCCCGGCGGCAGCGAGACGTCCTGGGTGAGCACCGCGGCCAGGCCGACCAGCAGCAGCGCCGGCAGCACGAGCAGCATCGAGGAGATCAGCTTCGTCAGGATGATCGCCCGGCCCGGCAGCGGAGTGATCTGGAGCTGCCGCAGCCAGCCGCTGTGCCGCTCCTGCGACCAGGGCACGGCCGTCGACATGATGGCCGAGGCCAGCGCGCCGTACGCGGCCATCGAGATCATCAGCAGGACGCTGCCGCGCAGTCCGGTCGACTGATCGGTCTCCGCTCCCCAGAGGTTGGAATAGAGGAGGTAGAACCCGACGGGGAAGGCGACCACGAAGATGATGTAGCGCTTGTTGCGCATCATCCGCAGCATCTCGACCTTGATGTAGTGCCGCATGATCAGGCCTCCTTGGTGAGGGCGAGGAAGGCGTCCTCCAGGTCGGCCCCGTGGAGCTGGAGGTCGCGGATGTCGAGGGTGGTCTTGCGATAGAGGGCGTCGACGGTGGCGTCGAGATCGGTGGTCCGCAGCGTGACCCGGCCGCTCTGGAGCTCCACGCCGGTCGTCCCGGGCAGGGCTTCGAGCCCGGCCACCGGCTGGTCGCCCAGCAGGAAGCTCACCGCCTGACCGGCGACCCCGGCCTTGATCTCGGCGGCGCTGCCGTCGGCGACGACCCGGCCGCGGGCGATCACGACGACCCGGTCGGCGTTCTCGTCGGCCTCTTCCAGGTAGTGGGTGGCGAACAGGATCGTCCGGCCCCCGGCGGCGTACGCCCGCATGTTGTCCCAGAACGTGCGGCGCGACTCGACGTCCATGGCCGCAGTGGGCTCGTCCAGCAGCAGCAGCCTCGGGCCGCCCGCGATGGCCAGCGCGAACCGCACCCGCTGGGTCTGGCCGCCGGACAGCCGGTCGGCCCGCCGCCGGGCGAGCTCGGTGAGGTCGGCGAGCCGGAGGATCTCCTCCAGCGGCAGCGGACGGGGGTAGAGCCGCCGGACGAAGTCCACGGTCTCGGCCACGGTCAGCTCGGGGATCAGCGTGCCCTCCTGGAGCATCGCGCCGATCTCCCCGTCGGCGACCGCCGTCTCCGGCGGCACGCCGAAGACCCGGATCTCGCCGGAGCTGGGCCGCAACAGGCCCAGCAGCATGTTGATCGAGGTGGACTTCCCGGCCCCGTTCGGCCCGAGGAGGGCGACCGTGGCTCCGGCCGGGATCTCCAGGTCGAGGCCGTCGACCGCGAGCACGTCCCCGTATCTCTTGGTGACGTCGGTGAAGGCGATTGCGTTCATGCCTTCACGGTAGGGATCAGGCGGGTGCGATCATCAGTGCCGCGTCTCCGGCCTTCGCGATGACATTTGTCACCCGCCTCCCTCCCCCGCACGAAAGGGGAGGGAGGAGAACACAGGGGGGCGTCAGGCCACTCGTCTCAGGTCCATCTGGAAGTTCTGCCGCCAGGTGGCGCCGCCGTCGAGGGTGTACTCACCGACCTCGTGCCAGGTCCTGCCGGTGAAGCGCAGGGTGTAGCGGATGGTGGGCCCACCGGTCTGGAGGCTCCACTGGAAGAAGCGGTCGCCGACCACGGGCACGGACTCGGTGATGTGTCCCTGGGAGAACGCCTCCCACCGATACTGCCCGGTCTCGTCGCTGTAGCTGACGACCGCGAGCGCGGTGTCCACGATCCTGCGCGGGTCGGCCTTGTCCCGCCCCTGGCCCTCCACCGTGAGCACCTGGCCGCCCGCCTTGTAGGCCACCTTCTCCGTCTGGAGGAACTCCTGTCGTCCGGAGGCGGTGTCGACCCATCCCGAGCCGGCCCAGTGCCCGACCATGAAGTCGAGCCTGCGGATCGCGTCGAGTTGCGTCGCGGGGACGTCCGACGTCCCCGCGCTGGTCGCCGAGCGCTCCGCCGCGACGGCGGGTGCGCCCGCCGCGAGGGTGAGCGCGCAGATCAACGGCACCAGCAGACGTGATAATCGCATCATGACGTGATCTTGACACAGGGCGCGCCACGGCGACAGCGCCTCGGAACCGCCTGGATCGGAGGCGGCAGGGTTCAGAGGCGGCAGGGTTCAGAGGCGGCAGGCGAAGATCGCGGTGACCAGGATCGCCTTGGCTCCGATGTCCCAGAGCTGGTCCATCACCTGCTGGTGGCCCTTGCGCGGGACCATCGCCCGTACGGCCACCCAGCCCTCGCGGTGGAGCGGGGAGACGGTCGGCCCCTCCATGCCCGGGGTGATCGCGATGGCCTCGTCGATGCGCTCGGCCCGGATGTCGTAGTCGATCATCACGAAGTCGCGGGCCACGATCACGCCCTGCAAGCGCCGGATGAGCTGCTGGAAGCCGTTGGACTCGGGGGCCCCGGCCCGCTTGATCAAGATGGCCTCGGAGTGCGCGATCGGCTCGCCGAACACCTCGAGGCCGACGTTGCGCAGCGTCGTGCCGGTCTCCACCACGTCGGCGACCGCGTCGGCGACGCCGAGCCTGATCGCCGTCTCGACCGCGCCGTCGAGCTTGATGACCCGGGCGTCCACGCCCTGGTCGGCGAGGTGTTTGCCGAGCAGTCCGGCGTACGAGGTGGCGATGCGCAGACCGGACAGGTCGGCCACGCCGGAGTAGGCGCCCGGCGTGGCGGCGAAGCGGAACGTCGACCCGCCGAACCCGAGCGGCATGACCTCCTCGGCGGGGGCGCCGGAGTCGAACAGCATGTCGCGCCCGGTGATGCCGGCGTCGAGGGGGCCCTCGCCGACGTAGACGGCGATGTCGCGCGGACGGAGGAAGAACAGCTCGCAGGAGTTCTCGGAGTCGACGACCACGAGCTCCTTGCTGTCCCTGCGCTGGCGGTAGCCGGCCTCCTTCAGCATGGTCTGGGCGGCCTCGGAGAGCGCGCCCTTGTTCGGTACGGCGATGCGCAGCATGAGTGGGAGATCCTTTCGAGCGGAAACAAGGTCGATGGTCTGATCCGGGGCCGCCGTGGCGGCTACAGATGCTTGTAGACCTCGTCGAGCCCGATTCCGCGCGCCAGCATCAGGACCTGCACGTGGTAGAGCAGCTGTGAGATCTCCTCGGCCGCCCGGTCCGCCGACTCGTGCTCGGCCGCCATCCAGCTCTCCGCGGCCTCTTCGACGACCTTCTTGCCGATGGCATGGACGCCGGCGTCCAGGGCGGCCACGGTGCCCGACCCCGCGGGCCGGGTGCGCGCCTTCTCTGCCAGCTCGGCGTACAGCTCTTCGAAGGTCTTCATGGTCTCTCTCGCGTCGTGGGCGTGCGCCTTCAGGGTATCGGCCCCAGGGTAGTCGCGGGGGCGGGGCCGCCGCGCCCCGCGTCCACCCTGCGAGATCGATCCTGTCGCCCGGACGGCTACGGCATCGGGCTCAGCCGAGGATCTTCCTGGCCAGCCTGAGCTGGTCGAGCGCCTGCTGCGACTCGCCGCCCTCGTGGCCGTTGAACGGCCAGACCGTGATGTCCTTGGGCCCGGCGTAGTGGTTGTAGGCCGCGAACACCGTCGACGCCGGGGTGACGCCGTCGCGCAGGGCGACGGAGAACCGGGCGGGCGTGGTGGCCCGCGCGGCGAAGTGCAGGCCGTCGAAGTAGTCGAGGGTCGCGAAGATGTCCTCGACCCGCGTCCGGTGGATCCCGCAGAACCGGCCCAGCTCGGCGTACGGCTCCTCGTCGGTGATCTCGACGGCGCGCCGGATGTCGCACATGAACGGCACGTTGACGAACGCGTAGGCGAGGCCGGGCACGAGCGCGGCGGCGGCCAGCGCCATGCCGCCGCCCTGGCTGCCGCCGGTCACCACGACCCGCCCGGCGTCCACCAGGGGGTGCGACCTGGCCGCCTCGACCGCGCGTACGACGTCGGTGTAGAGCCGCCGGTAGTAGTAGTCGTCGCGGTCGAACACGCCCTGGGTGAGCTTGCCGGGGATCTGCGCCCCGTTGCCGCCCACCGGGTCGGGCGTGTCGCCCGAGCGCCAGGTGCCGCCCTGGCCGCGCGTGTCCATCACGAAGGTCGCGTATCCGGCGGCCGGCCACAGCAGCCAGTCGTGCGGCCGGCCGCGGCCGCCGCCGTACCCGATGTACTCCACCACGCACGGCAGCGGGCCCGACGCGCCCGCGGGAGCGATGAACCATCCCTTGATCGGGTGCCCGCCGAATCCCGCGAACGTCACGTCGGCCACGTCGAGCAGCGCGAGGTCGGCCTCGTACGGCTCGAAGACGGCGTTCAGGTCGTGCGCGCGGGCCTCGGCCAGCGTGCGGTCCCAGAAGGCGTCGAAATCGGCGGGCTCCCGGCGCTCGGGCAGGTAGGCGCGCAACTGGTCAAGAGGCATGTCGACGAACATGGGGGCTCCCGTGGGGTGGTGGGCCTGGCTCGTGTACGCCGCAAGGTTACACAAGTGCACCGTTTCAGACTTCTGACCCGGTTAAGGGTCGTTCGCCGGAATCCATGTAACCCCTGTCAACCGTCTGAGCTGCGGATTCATGATTCGTACGGTGCGATGTCCGAATCGTCGGGATGAAACACCCTCTTGAAACTAATCCGGTTTAGTGCTGGACTCTGCACGAATTCGAAGCGTGGGCGGTGCGCCGCACAGGCACGGCCTCGCGGCGGGCCGCCTCTCGGGGGGGCACGACATGTCAGTCGATCACTTTCCGTAGAGATCGGAGACGTCCATGCGACGAACGACGGCGGCCACCTGCGCCGCCCTGATCACCGCCCTCGGCGCGGGCTGCGCGACCAGCGGCACCTCGGAGACCGAGCAGGCCGACGCGAACACCCCCGCCGCCATCACGTGGTGGTCCACCGGCGGCGACGACGAGAGCGCGGCCTTCCAGAAGGCGGCCGACCTGTACACGAAGTCGCACCCCGATGTAACGATCAAGGTGCAGACGCTGGCCTGGGACGACGCGTACGCCAAGCTGCTGGCGGCCTCGACCAGCCGCAGTGGGCCCGACATCATCTCCGGCGGCATGACCTGGACCATCCAGTTCGGCCTGCGCGGCGGGATGGTCGACCTGCGCAAGTACGGCATCGAACAGCTCCAGGCCCAGGCGCAGCCCGCCCAGTGGAAGTCGGCCGTCTCCCCCGACGGCACCATCTATGGCATCCCGCTCGACATGTCCACCGTGGCGCTCTACTACCGGACCGACCTGTTCGAGAAGGCCGGGATCAAGGAGCCGCCCAAGACCTGGGAGGAGCTCACCGCCGACATCGAGAAACTCAAGAAGTCCGGGGTGAAGACGCCGTTCAGCATCGACTGGGGCAACCTCGACTGGATCGGCTACTTCAACTTCCTCTACCAGGCGGGCGGCGCCTTCTACACGCCGGACTGCAAGCCGTCGCTCGACACCCCGCAGGCCGAGCAGGCGCTGTCGTACTGGATCGACCTGCACCGCAAGTACGGCGCGCCGACCGACACGGTGACGACCTCGGACGCGCTCGACCAGGGCATCGCGATGGTCTACGGCGGCAACTGGAACGCCCTCGGCATCGACACCAGCAAGCCCGCGATGAAGGGCAAATGGGCGATCGCCCCGCTGCCGGCCGGCCCGGCGGCGCCCACGACCTTCATCGGCGGCCGGGCGGTCGGGGTCACGTCGTACAGTACGCACATCCAGCAGGCGGCGGACTTCGTCAAGTTCCTCTACACCGACGAGGCCGTCGACGCGGTGACGGCGGAGTCGAAGGCCCGCAACGTCTCCTACATCCCGCCCCGCCCCGACAAGATCGCCGAATCGCCGTTCACGCCCGAGCACGCGGCGGTGTTCGCGGAGATCATCAAGACCGGCGCGGCCGCGCCCGGATGTCCCGGCTGGGACGAGAGCGCGTCCGACGTCGCCAAGCAGCTCCAGGCCGCGATCCTCGGCAAGGCCGACGTGAAGACGGCGCTGGCCGAGGCCGCCAAGGTCATGGAGCGCAACGCCGGATAGCCGCGACGGCCGTGGTCCGCCGGTGACGCCTGACCCCTCACCGGCCGCGGCCTCCGTCCTCCGCACCCGCCCGGGCCGGTGCCGCCCGACCCCGCACCGGCCCGGGTCCGCCCACGGTTTCCCCCCGGATGGAGAAACGACATGGCAACCCACGCCGCCGCGCCCCCGCAACGGTGGCGCCGCTACGGCACCTCCTATCTGATGCTGCTGCCGTTCCTCGGCCTGTTCGCCGGCTTCCTGGTCTGGCCGCTGGCCAACTCGCTCTACCTCAGCCTCACGACGTTCGACGGGGTGAACGCCCCGCGGTTCGAGGGGCTGGAGAACTTCCGGCGCCTGCTGTTCGACGACGACCGGTTCCGGCACGCCCTCGGCAACACCTTCATCTACGTCGTGGCGTCCGTCGGGATCGGCACGCTGCTGTCGCTCGGCCTCGCACTGGCCTTCAGCGGGTCGAGCTGGCCGCACCGCATCATGCGGACGATCTTCTTCCTGCCCTCGGTGACGTCGTCGATCGCGCTCATGCTGCTCTGGAAGTGGATCTTCAACCCGGGTGACTTCGGCCTGGCCAACACCGTCGTCACCTGGTTCGGCGGCAGGGCCGTCGAATGGCTCGCCACCCCCGGGCTCACGATCCCCATCCTCGTGCTCATGTCGGTGTGGGGCGGGATGGGCTACGGCATGGTCCTGTACGTCGCCGGGCTCAACACGATCCCGCAGGAGTACTACGAGGCGGCCCGCATCGACGGCGCCGGCGC
The DNA here is from genome assembly GCF_008033685.1 of Microbispora sp. CSR-4. Taxonomy (NCBI): domain Bacteria; kingdom Bacillati; phylum Actinomycetota; class Actinomycetes; order Streptosporangiales; family Streptosporangiaceae; genus Microbispora; species Microbispora sp. CSR-4. The sequence goes on along the minus strand of NZ_VJVX01000003.1, from coordinate 39,959 downwards.
CTGGCAGCAGTTCCGCCGGGTGACGCTGCCGCTGCTGCGCCCGGTCACCACGTATGTGGTCGTGACCGGGCTCATCGGGGCCTTCCAGGTCTTTGAAGCCGTCTACATCGTGTTCCGGGGCACCAACAACATCGGCGGCGTGCTCGACTCGGGCCTGATGATCGTGCCCTACCTCTACGACCAGGGCTTCACGCACTTCAAGCTCGGCTACGCCTCGGCCATCGCCTGGGTGCTCTTCCTGATCATCTTCGCCCTCAGCATGGTCAACCTCCGCATCGGCCGCGCCCTCAAGGAGCTGTGATGGCCGTCGCCCCCACGACCACGCCGATCGTCGCCGGCCCGGCCGCCGCACCCCGGCGGGCGCCCGCCGGGAGGTCGCGCACCACCTGGCGCGGCCACCTGCTGCGCCTGCCGTTCTACCTGCTGTCGCTCACCATGATCGCGCCGTTCTACTGGATGCTGATCACGGTGTTCAAGCCGGTGACCGAGATCGACAAACAGCCGCCGTCGTTCGTGCCCGAGCACCCCACGCTGAACAACTTCTACGACCCCGGCTACTCCCCCACCCAGGTCAACCCGGGCCACCTGCAGGGCATCTTCCAGCGGTTCCAGGTGGACTTCGGATTCGGCCGCTTCATGTTCAACAGCCTGGTGATCACTGTCACGATCACCGTCGTGTCGCTGCTGATCGCCTCGCTGGCGGCGTACGTGATCACCAAGCACCGGGTGCCGGGACGGCGGCTGATCTTCCTGCTGATCGTCGCCTCGATGATGGTGCCCTGGCAGACCACCCTGGTGCCCAACTACGTCATCATGCGCAACCTGGGCTGGCTGGACACCTACCAGGGCTACATCATCCCGGCGCTGGCCAAGGCGTTCGTGCTGTTCTTCCTGGTGCAGTTCCTCCACTCGATCCCGGACGAGCTCATCCAGGCCGCCCGGGTCGACGGCGCCGGGGAGTGGCGCATCTGGTGGCAGGTCGTGCTGCCGCTGCTGCGCCCGGCCCTCGCCGCGATGTCGATCTTCATCGTGCTCGCGGAGTGGAACAACTTCCTCTGGCCGCTGATCATCGTGCAGAGCGACGAGATGGCCAACATCCCGGTCGCGCTCGCCCGCTTGAACTCCTATTTCACCGGCGCGCAGAACCAGGGAGCGATCATGGCGGGCGGCCTGCTCGCCTCCCTGCCGTCGATCGCCTTCTTCCTCGCCTTCCAGCGTTACTTCACCCGCGGGATCGTGCTGAGCGGCCTGAAGGGCTGAACGGCTCACGCACCCGGGGAGGCGTGTCCCCCGCCACGGCGTGGGCGACCTCCTCCGGGTGCGTCAGCCGGGGGTGATGCCCCGCGTCCGGGATCACCGTCACCTCGGCCCGCGGGAGCCGCTCGGCCAGCGCCCGGGCGGAGACCCGGCCGAGATACCAGCGGGCCAGGAGCCGGGGTACGGACGCCGAGCGCGCCTGGAGGAAGAACGGGGCCACCAGCGTGAGCCGTTCCACCGCGTCCGGATGGGCGGCCGCGGCCTCCACCGCCGCCGCGGCACCGATCGAGTGACCGACGAGGTGACGCGCGCCGGTCTTGGTGACGAGAGCGGCGAGCCAGGACGGCCAGTCGTCGCGGTCTCCCTCGCTCATCCCCAGGCACGGCAGGTCGGCCGCGCGGGCTTCGCCCAGAGCCGTGACGACCGGCGCCCAGGTGTCGGCGTTGACCGGCAGGCCCGCAGCACCACCGTGGGCGCGCCCGGCTCGCCGAGCTCGAACGTCCGCGCGTTCCCCGGCACCACGGGGAGACCTCCCCACCAGAGGTCGCGCAGGGTCGACGCGAGCCCGAGATACTGGCCGGCCTCGCCCGTGACGCTGTCGCCGATCACGCTGGCCGGATTGACGACCGACCAGGGAACGCCCAGCCGCTCCGCCTCGAACCGGAAGACGGCGTCCGCCTTCACCTTGGACGCCTCGTACGCGCCCAGGGCCCGGTAGGTCTCCCGCCGCCGCTCCTCGCTCCAGGGACGGGGGTCCTGCCCGCCCACGCGATAGCCGGAGACGTGGACGAGGCGGCGCAGCCGCGGCAGCCGAGCCGCGAAGGCGACGACCGAGCGGACGCTGTCGACGTCGGCACGGCGGGCCTCGTCCGCCTGCATGCCGAACCGGTAGGCGCCGGCGCAGTTGTAGACCTCGGTGACGTCGTCAAGCTCCCCTGCCGGCAGCAACGGCTGGGTGAGATCGACCCGGAGGTCGGCCGGGGCCTCGTCATGCCCGTGCTCGGCCGGCCAGCGGGCGAGCCGCCCGAAGGACGCGCGGCGCCGGTTCGCCGTGCTCACACGGACTCCGGCATGACCGAGCGCGAGGACCAGGTGGCGTCCGACGAAGCCGGTCGCTTTCAGGACCAGCGCGTGCCGGTCCCCGGGCGACGGCACCTCAGCACGCCCTGCCCGGGCCGCCTCGCCGTCCGAGGCTGCACGGTCTGTCGGGGCCGCGCGATCTTCCGGCGATAGGCGGTCGTCCGGCGATAGGCGGTCGTCCGGGGATGGGCGGTCGTCGTGGAAGGCCCGCCGTGGGCCGGTCTCGGCTCCGCCGGTTCCGATCATGGGAGAAGACTAGACCGGTCTACATAGTTTGTGTCAACACCGCCCCCATACGCCACCGGGCCGCCCATAGGGACGGCCCGGTGGAGGTGCGGTGTTCAGTTCAGCATCGTGATGAGGTCAGCATCGTGATGAGGTCAGCATCGTGATGAGGGTTCAGCGGCCGGTGAAGCGGCCACCGCGGCCCCGGCGTCCGCCACGGCCGGCGTCGCCGCCATAGCCCCCGCGTCCGCCCTGGCCGCCGCCGTAACCGCCGTAGCCTCCGCGTCCACCCTGACCGCTCTGGCCGCCCTGGCCGCCGTAACCCCCTTGGCCGCCCTGACCGCCGTACGCGCCCTGACCGCTGTAGCCGGACTGGGCGTGCCCGGACTGGGCGTGCCCGGACTGGCCGCCGTGTCCACCCGTACGGCCACGGTGGTGGCCGCCGCGCGACTCGCTGCGGCCGTCGGCCCAGCCATCGCCGGTGCGGGGACCGCGAGACCGCTCGCCCTGGTCGGACCGCCTGCGCCGCCCGTCCCCGTCACCCGGGCGGTCGGCGCCGCGAAAACGGTCGCCGCCGTGCCGCCGCCGGCCGGGCCCCCGGTCGTCCCGCGCGGGCCGCAGCGGCCTGCGCACGTCGGGCTCCCACACCGGAACGGCCTCGCCGCTCGGCCGCCGGGCCCCGGCGATCTCGGCCAGGATCGGGTCACCCGGCGTCACGCGGTGACGGGACGGGGTCACCCCCGCCTTGCGGGTCATCGACTCGGCGGCGCGGCGCTCGCTCGGCAGGACCAGCGTCAGCACCACGCCGCGCTCGCCCGCGCGGGCCGTACGGCCGCCGCGGTGCAGGTAGCTCTTGTGATCGGCCGGCGGGTCGACGTGCAGCACGAGGCTCACGTCGTCCACGTGGATGCCGCGGGCGGCGACGTCGGTGCACACGAGCACCCCGATCGTGCCCTCGCGGAACCCGTCGAGGATGCGGGTGCGCTGGTTCTGCCGCTTGCCGCCGTGCAGGCCGCCCGCGCGGACGCCCGACCGGGCGAGCTGCTTCACGACGCGGTCCACGCCGTGCTGGGTGCGGACGAACAGGATCGTACGGCCGTCCCGGTTGGCGATCTCCGCCGTCACGTCCACCTTGTCATCACGGTGCACCTGGAGCAGGTGGTGCTCCATCGTCTCCACCGAGGAGGTGGCCGGGTCGAGGGAGTGGACCACGGGGTCGGTCAGGAAGCGCGTGACCAGCGTGTCCACGTCGCCGTCGAGCGTCGCGGAGAACAGCAGGCGCTGCCCGTCGGCCGGCGTGCGCGCGAGCAGCGCGCTGACCACGGGCAGGAACCCGAGGTCGCACATGTGGTCGGCCTCGTCGAGCACGGTGACCTGGACGTCGTCCAGCGTGCACTCGCCCTGCTCGATGAGGTCGGTGAGACGGCCGGGCGTGGCGACGACGACGTCGACCCCACGGCGCAGATCGTCGATCTGGCGGCCCATGGACATGCCGCCGACGACCGTGCGGGTGCGCAGCGACAGCCCGCGGCCGAGCGGTTCGAGGGTGTCGGCCACCTGCAGGGCCAGTTCGCGGGTGGGCACCAGGACGAGGGCCCGGGGGTGGCCGGGGCGGGCCTTCTCCCCCGCGATCCTGGCCAGGGTCGGCAGGCCGAAGGCGAGCGTCTTGCCGGAGCCGGTCTGGCCCCGGCCGAGGACGTCGTAGCCGGCGAGGATGTCGGGAATGGCCGCCCGCTGGATCGGGAACGGCTCGGTGATGCCCTGCCGGGCCAGCCCCGCCACGAGCGGCTTGGGCAGACCCAGCAGTGCGAACTCGGCGCGGGTCTCGGTGCCCTCACCGAGGTCAAGCATGGTCACGAAATCGTGCCTTTCGTAGAAAGAACGTGCCGGAACACGTGGGCGCGTCACTTCTGCGAAAGGACGAGCCGGTACACGTACGGCAAGCGAGCCGTACCAATCGGGGCGCCGGAGGCCGGAAGATGTCGTGGCCCGCGCCCGGGTGATGCCGTGAGCGCGTCCCGCAGAAGTGGAGACCGCCGGGTGGCGGCATCCCACGGACGCCCGACACTCACGTCGCACAAAGCAAAGCGAATAACAACTCTACGGCATTCCCGCGCCGCGGCGGCGATTCCGCGGCCGGACGAAGGCCGGGGCGCGCCGCGTCATGGACGCAGTGTCGACGCAGTGTCAGGGCCAACAGCGTCACGGGCACCGTGTCGAGGCGCCCTGTCAGGACGCCGTGTCGCAGGCGCCGTGTCGCAGGCGCCGCGGCATGGGCCGCACCGCGCCTCACCGCGAGCGCCGCGTTATGGGCACAGCGTCACAGGCACAGCGTCACAGGCACCGCATCCCACCGCACCGCCGCGTCACTTCGCGGGCACCGCACCGCGCCGCGCCGGACCGCACAGCGCGGGACCGTGAGCGTCGCATCGCCGGCGCCGCGCCGCGCCGGACCGCACAGGGCCGCACAGCGCGGGACCGTGAGCGTCGCATCGCCGGCACCGCACCGCACCCCACCGCCGCGTCACATCGCCGGCACCGCTTCGCGAGCGCCGGGTCTGAACCCGTGGGAGCCGACCGGCGGAACGCCTGTGTCCGGGGCGCGCGGCCCCGGACACACGGGGGACAGGACCGGATCAGGTCCGGGCCGGTCAGACGTTGAAACCGAGCATGCGAAGCTGGTCGCGGCCCTCGTCGGTGATCTTGTCGGGGCCCCACGGCGGCAGCCAGACCCAGTTGATGACCACGTTGGAGACCAGGTCGGCGAGCGCCGAGTTGGCCTGGTCCTCGATCACGTCGGTCAGCGGGCAGGCGGCGCTGGTCAGCGTCATGTCGATGGTGGCGATGGGACGCTCGCCCTCGCCGGCCGGGTCGAGATTGACGCCGTAGACGAGGCCGAGGTCCACCACGTTGATCCCCAGTTCGGGGTCCACCACGTCCTTCAGCGCCTCGAGCACGTCGTCGAGGGAGGTCTCCCCGTCGTAGTCGCCGGTCGGCGTCTCGGTCACGGTGCCCGTCGGGGTCTCGGTCGGCTTGCTCACGTCGTCTCCTCACCTCGCGGCGCCCGCGGCGCGGCGCCGTACTTCCCAACGCGGCCGGGGCGGCCGGTCATCCCTGGCTCCTCATCAGCGCGTCCTTGTAGGCCATCCAGGCCAGCAGCGCGCACTTGACGCGGGCGGGGAACTTCGCCACACCGGCGAACGCCACCGCGTCGCCCAGCACGTCCTCGTCGGGCTCCACCTGGCCCCTGCCCTGCATGAGCCGGGTGAACTCCTCGACCACCGACAGCGACTCCTCCACCGTGGAGCCGGTCGCGAGCTCGTGCAGCACCGAGGCCGCGGCCTGGCTGATGGAGCAGCCCTGGCCGTCATAGGACACGTCGAGCACCTTGCCGCCGTCGGCCACCTTCACCCGCAGCGTCACCTCGTCGCCGCAGGTCGGGTTGACGTGGTGCACCTCCGCGTCGTACGGGTCGCGCAGGCCCCGCCCCTGGGGATGCTTGTAGTGCTCCAGGATCAGCTCCTGGTACATGGATTCACCGATCATGGCTCAGCCGAACACCTTCTGCACGTGGTGGAGGCCGCGGACCAGTGCGTCGATCTCGGCCGTCGTGTTGTACAGGTAGAAAGACGCCCGCGTGGTCGCCGGAATTCCGAACCTGAGATGCAACGGCCGGGCGCAGTGGTGGCCTACCCGCACCGCGATCCCGTACACGTCGTCGAGGATCTGCCCCACGTCGTGCGGGTGGATGCCCTCCAGGGTGAACGAGATCGTGCCGCCGCGCGCGATGGGCGTGCGCGGGCCGATGATCCTCAGCCCCGGAACCTCCGGCAGCGCCTCCAGCGCGTACGCGACCAGGGCCTTCTCGTGCGCCTTGATCTCGTCCATGCCGACCGCGGTCAGGTAGTCGACCGCGGCGCCGAGGCCGATCGCCTCGACGATGGGCGGCGTCCCGGCCTCGAACTTGTGCGGCACCGGCGCGTACGTCGAGTGGTCCATCCAGACCGCCTCGATCATCTCGCCACCGCCGAGGAACGGCGGCATGGCGTCGAGCAGCTCGCGCCGGCCCCACAGCACGCCGATGCCGGACGGCCCGACCATCTTGTGGCCGGTGAACGCGACGAAGTCGACGCCGAGCTCGGTCACGTCCACGGGCTGGTGGGGCACCGACTGCGACGCGTCGAGCATCATCAGCGCGCCGACCTCGCGCGCGCGGGCCAGGATCGGCGAGACCGAGTTGACCGTGCCGAGCACGTTCGACTGGTGCGTGATCGAGACGATCTTCGTGCGCTCGGTGACCAGCTCGTCCAGGCCCTCGATGTCGAGGCGGCCCTCGTCGGTCACCGGGAACCAGCGCAGCGTCGCGCCGGTCCGCTGCGCGAGCAGCTGCCACGGCACGATGTTGGAGTGGTGCTCCATCTCCGAGATGACGATCTCGTCGCCGGGGCCGATCCGGAACCGCTCGTCCTCGCCGACGGGGTTGCCGAAGGCGTACGCCACGAGGTTGAGGGCCTCGGAGGCGTTCTTGGTGAAGACGATCTCGTCACGCGACGGGGCCTTGACGAACGCGGCGATCTTGTCACGCGCGGCCTCGTACGCCTCGGTCGACTCGCTGCCCAGCACGTGCAGCGCCCGGCCGACGTTGCCGTAGTGCCAGGTCAGGTGGTCGCGCATGGTCTCGACCACCTGAGTCGGCTTCTGCGAGGAGTTGCCGGAGTCGAGGTAGACCAGCGACCTGCCTCCGGGAAGTTCGCGGCCGAGGACCGGGAAGTCCTTCCTGATCCTCTCCACGTCGAAGCCGGGCGCACTCATCAGGCGGACGCCTTCGAGGTCGTGTCAGCCTTTCGCGCGTCCCGCACGTATGCCTCGTAGCCCTCGTTCTCCAGCTTGTCGGCGAGCTCGGGTCCGCCCTCCTCCACCACGCGCCCGCCGGCGAAGACGTGGACGAAGTCCGGCTTCACGTAGCGCAGGATGCGGGTGTAGTGGGTGATCAGCAGCACGCCGGTGTCGCCGGAGCCACGGCTGTGCTCCCCTGGGGACGACCCCAGACCCCGGAAACGGTTGATGCCCTCGGACACGACGCGCAGGGCGTCGACGTCGAGGCCGGAGTCGGTCTCGTCGAGCACCGCGATCTTCGGCTTGAGCAGCTCGAGCTGGAGGATCTCGTGGCGCTTCTTCTCGCCGCCGGAGAAGCCCTCGTTGGTGTTGCGCTGGGCGAAGGCCGGGTCGATGGACAGCGCGTCCATGCCCGCCTTCAGCTCCTTGGCGAACTCGCGCAGCTTGGGCGCCTCGCCGCGGACCGCGGTGATCGCCGAGCGCAGGAAGTTCGACACGCTGACGCCGGGCACCTCGACGGGGTACTGCATGGCGAGGAACAGGCCGGCGCGGGCGCGCTCGTCCACCGACATCGCCAGCAGGTCCTCGCCGTCGAGCAGCACGGAACCGGAGGTGACGGTGTACTTGGGGTGCCCCGCGATGGCGTACGCCAGCGTGGACTTGCCCGAGCCGTTCGGGCCCATGATGGCGTGCGTCTCGCCGCTGCGGACCGTCAGGTCGACGCCGCGCAGGATCTCCTTGTCGCCCACGGCGACGTGCAGGTCACGAATCTCAAGGGTGGACACTTGTATTTACTCCTTCGAGAGCGAGACGTACACGTCGTCGCCTTCGATCTTGACTCGGTAGACGTTGACGGGCCTGGTCGCCGGCGGCCCGGTGGGCTTGCCGGTGCGCAGGTCGAAGCAGGAGCCGTGCAGCCAGCACTCCAGCGTGTGGTCGTAGACCTCGCCCTCGCTGAGGCGGACCTCGGCGTGGGAGCACACGTCGTGCAGGGCGAAGACCTCGCCGCCGGTGCGCACCAGCGCGACCGGCGTCTCCCCGACCTCCAGGCCGAGGACGCCGCCGTCCGGGATGTCTCCGACCTGGCAGACCTTCTCCCAGTGGGCGGTGTCGGCGCTCATCGGGCCAGCTCCGCCTCGACCGCCGACAGGACGCGCTCGCGGATCTCCGGCACCTCGATCTTCTCCAGCAGCTGGGCGAAGAAGCCGTGGATGACCAGGCGGCGGGCCTCGTCGAACGGGATGCCGCGGGCCTGCAGGTAGAAGATGTGCTCGTCGTCGAGGCGGCCGGAGGCGGACGCGTGGCCCGCTCCCGCGACCTCGCCGGTGAGGATCTCCAGGTTCGGCACCGAGTCGGCGCGGGCGCCGTCGGTGAGGATGAGGTTGCGGTTCAGCTCGTAGGTGTCGGTGCCCTCGGCCTCGGCCCTGATGATCACGTCGCCGATCCAGACCGCGTGGGCGTCCTCACCCTGCAGCGCGCCCTTGTAGGTCACGTTGCTGCGGCAGTTGGGCACGCTGTGGTCCACCAGCAGGCGGTGCTCCAGGTGCTGGCCCGCGTCCACGAAGTAGAGGCCGGTCAGGTCGGCGTCGCCGCCCGGGGCGGTGTACGACACCGAGGGCGACAGCCGTACGAGGTCGCCGCCGAGGGTGACCACGAACGAGCGGAACGTCGCGTCCTTGCCGAGCCTGGCGTGGTGGTGGGAGACGTGCACGGCGTCGTCGTCCCAGTCCTGCAGGCTGACGACCTTGAGCGTCGCGCCCTCGGCCACGTCGAACTCGACGTTGTCGGCGTAGACGGCGCTGCCGCGGTGGTCGAGCACCAGCACGGCCTCGGCCAGCGGCTCCACCGACACGAGGATGTGCCCGTACGCCGCGGCGCCCGCCCCGGACCCCCGCAGGGTGATCACGGTGGGCGCGGAGGCGGCCGTCATCTTCGGCACCGTGACGACGGTGGCCTTCTCGAACGACGAGTAGGCCTGCGCGCTGACCCGGTCGGACGGCGTGTACGCCTTGCCGAGCCGGGCGTCGTCGCGGCCCACGGTCTCGACGCGCACCTCGGGCGCGGCCTCGACGTCCACCACGACGCCGCCGGTGACGGCGGCCGTGCCGTTGTGCAGCCCCTTCAGCCGCGACAGCGGCGTGAAGCGCCACTCCTCCTCGCGGCCCGTCGGCACCGGGAAGTCGGCCACGTCGTACGACGACTTCTCGTGCAGCGTCGACAGCGGCTTGGTCTCCAGGCCCATCAGCCGACCGCTCCTTCCATCTGCAGCTCGATCAGGCGGTTGAGCTCAAGGGCGTACTCCATGGGCAGCTCACGGGCGATCGGCTCGACGAAGCCGCGCACGATCATCGCCATCGCCTCGTCCTCGCCGAGACCGCGGCTCATCAGGTAGAAGAGCTGGTCCTCCGACACCTTGGAGACCGTGGCCTCGTGGCCCATCGACACGTCGTCCTCGCGGACGTCCACGTACGGGTAGGTGTCGGACCGGCTGATCTGGTCGACCAGCAGCGCGTCGCACTTGACGGTCGAGGCCGAGCCGGCCGCGCCCTCCTCGATCTGCACCAGGCCCCGGTAGGAGGTGCGGCCACCGCCGCGCGCCACCGACTTGGAGATGATCGTCGAGGACGTCTTGGGCGCGAGGTGCACCATCTTGGCGCCCGCGTCCTGGTGCTGGCCCTCGCCGGCGAAGGCGACCGACAGCGTCTCGCCCTTGGCGTGCTCGCCCATCAGGTAGACGGCCGGGTACTTCATCGTGACCTTGGAGCCGATGTTGCCGTCGATCCACTCCATGGTCGCGCCCTCGTACGCCACGGCGCGCTTGGTGACCAGGTTGTAGACGTTGTTCGACCAGTTCTGGATGGTCGTGTAGCGACAGCGGGCGCCCTTCTTCACGACGATCTCGACGACCGCCGAGTGGAGCGAGTCGGACGAGTAGATCGGCGCGGTGCAACCCTCGACGTAGTGGACGTAGGAGTTCTCGTCCACGACGATCAGGGTCCGCTCGAACTGGCCCATGTTCTCGGTGTTGATCCGGAAGTAGGCCTGCAGCGGGATCTCCACGCTCACGTTCGGCGGCACGTAGATGAACGAGCCGCCCGACCACACGGCGGTGTTGAGCGCGGCGAACTTGTTGTCGCCCACCGGGATCACCGTGCCGAAGTACTCCTTGAAGAGCTCCTCGTGCTCGCGCAGGCCGGTGTCGGTGTCGACGAAGATGACGCCCTTCTCCTCGAGGTCCTCACGGATCTTGTGATAGACGACCTCGGACTCGTACTGGGCGGCGACACCGGCGATGAGGCGCTGCTTCTCCGCCTCCGGGATGCCGAGCTTGTCGTAGGTGTTCTTGATGTCCGGGGGCAGCTCGTCCCAGGACGCGGCCTGCTTCTCCGTCGAGCGGACGAAGTACTTGATGTTGTCGAAGTCGATGCCCGTGAGGTCGGAGCCCCAGGTCGGCAGCGGCTTCTTCTCGAACAGCCGAAGGCCCTTGAGGCGCAGGTCGAGCATCCACTCCGGCTCGTTCTTGAGCGCGGAGATGTTGCGGACGACCTCTTCGGACAGCCCACGGCGGGCCGTGGCCCCCGCCACGTCCGTGTCGGCCCAGCCGAACTTGTAATTCCCGAGGCCTTCCAGCTCCGGGCGGTCGGTGACAGTCACCTTCCGGACTCCTTGCTCGTCGATGTGCTCGATAGATGTGCGGCCGGCAGCTCGGCGGCCGATAAACCGGCGGTCGGCGAATCGGCCGCCGCCGGATCGGAACGCGCGTGCCGTGCGGCCAGCGCGTGTGAACTCACGTGGGTGGTGCAGACCCCGTCGCCGTTGGCGATCGTGGCCAGGCGCTGCACCGGCGTGCCCAGCAGCCGGGCGAACGCCTCGGTCTCCGCCTCGCACAGCTGCGGGAACTGCGCCGCGACGTGCGCCACCGGGCAGTGGTGCTGGCACAGTTGCTCGCCGCCCTTGCCCGTCGCGGACGCCGACGCCGCGTAGCCCTCGGCCGACAGCGCCTCGGCCAGCACGCGGACCCGCTGCTCGGCCGGGACCTCGCGCATCAGCGCCTCAAGCCGGCCGACCAGCCCGGACACCTGCGCCCGCGCGAACTCCGACACCGCCTCGCCGCCGAGCCGCTCGGCCAGGAAGCGCAGCGCGCTGCCGGCGAGGTCGTCGTAGGCGTGGACGAAGGCGCTGCGGCCCGCGTCGGTGATCGCGAACATCTTCGCCGGCCTGCCGCGCCCCCGCTGGCCGCGCGGGCGTGCCGTACGAGGCTCTATCATGCCCTCGGCCAGCAGCGCGTCGAGATGGCGGCGCACCGCGGCCGGAGTAAGCCCGAGCCGCTCGCCGAGCGCCGCCGCCGTCACCGGGCCGTGCTCCAGGATGAGCCGCGCCACCCGGGCACGGGTGCCGCGCTCGGCGGTGATGTCCATGTGCACGGGGGACGCCGGAACAGGCCGCGTCACCACGGCCTTCTCGGCGTTCTGCTTCCCCTGCACGTTTTTCACAACATCAGTGTGCCGTAATTCCTTCCCCGGCGACAAACCCAAGGAGAGGTCGCCGGGGATGCAATTTCTCACGCAGGTAAGCCTTACCTAACCTGCGACGACGTGAGTTTTCCACATCCTTTACCCGCCCGGGCTGGAATGGCGGCACTCGCCGACGAGAGCGCGCTCCCCGCTCCCTAGACTCGATGCCGTCGACGACCGACCAGGGCCGCCCGCATCCGGCCGGCCCGGCGGTCGGTCCTGCGAGGGGAGGCCGGTGGGAGTGCCGGGGGTTGACAGCACGTTCGAGAGCACGGCCGGCCGCACGGGCGGCGCCGCGCCGGCGGTGGAGATCGACGGGCTGGTCAAGCGCTACGGAAGCACCACGGCCGTCGACGGGCTGACCCTCACCTGCGCGCGGGGCGCCGTCACGGCGATCCTCGGGCCGAACGGCGCGGGCAAGACCTCGACGATCGAGATCTGCGAGGGCTTCCGGCGGCCGGACGGTGGGACCGTGCGCGTGCTCGGCCTGGACCCGGCCGACGCCGCGCTGAAGCCGCGCCTGGGGATCATGCCGCAGAGCGGAGGGGTGCCTCCCGCCGCCCGCGCGGGCGAGTGGCTGCGCGTGGTCTCCCGGTTCTACGCCCACCCGCTCGACCCCGGCTCCCTGCTCGATCTGCTCGGCCTGGCCGACCACGCGCGTACGCCGTACCGGCGGCTGTCGGGCGGCCAGCAGCAGCGCCTGTCGCTTGCCGCCGCGGTGATCGGGCGGCCGGAGCTGGTCTTCCTCGACGAACCGACCGCCGGTCTCGACCCACAGGCCCGGCACGCCTGCTGGGACCTGGTCGCCGCGCTGCGCGCCTCCGGGGTGTCGGTGGTGCTGACGACCCACCAGATGGACGAGGCCGAGAAACTCTCCGACCACATCGTGGTCATCGACCACGGCCGGGTGGTGGCCGCGGGCACCCCCGAGTCGCTGACCGGCGCCGAGCGGCAGCTCAGGTTCCGCGCCCGCCCCGGGCTCGACCTGGAGGAGCTGCTGGCCGCGCTGCCGCCGGGCAGCGCCGCCAAGGAGTCGCCCTCGGGGCACTACATCATCGAGGGGCAGGTCGGCCCGCAACTGCTCGCCACCGTCACGGCCTGGTGCGCCACCGAGGGCGTCACCACAGAGGACCTGCGCATCGAGCGGCGCACGCTGGAGGACGTCTTCCTCGAACTGACCGGCAGGGAGCTGCGGTGAGCACGATCGCCACGCTGGACCTCACGCCGCGGCCCGGGGCCGCGCCGCTGCACCGGATGGTCCTCGCCCAGGCGGGCGCGGAGATCCGGGCCATGCTGCGCAACGGCGAGCAGCTCCTGCTCACGATGATCATCCCGATCCTGCTGCTCGTCGGGTTCTCCACGGCCCCGCTGGTGGACGTCGGCGACGGCGCCCGCATCGACTTCGTCGCCCCCGGCATCCTCGCGCTCGCGGTCATGTCGACCGCGTTCACCGGGCAGGCCATCGCCACCGGCTTCGAACGCAGGTACGGCGTGCTGAAGCGCCTCGGTGCGACCCCGCTGTCCAGGGCCGGGCTGCTGCTGGCCAAGACCGTCGCGGTCGTCGCCGTCGAGGTGCTGCAGGTCGTGGTGATCGCCGCGGTTGCGCTGGCGCTCGGCTGGTCCCCGCACGGCGACCCGCTGTGGGCCGTGCCGCTCCTCCTGCTGGGCACGGCGGCCTTCAGCGGCCTCGGCCTGCTCATGGCCGGCACGCTGCGGGCGGAGGCCACCCTGGCCGGGGCCAACCTCGTCTACCTGGTGCTGCTCGGGCTCGGCGGCGTGCTGTTCCCGCTGGACCGGTTCCCTGCGGGGGTGCAGCACGTGCTGGGGCTGCTGCCGATCAGCGCGCTCACCTCCGGCCTGCGCACCGTCCTGAGCGCCGGCGGCGGCTTCCCCGGCGGCGCGCTCCTCGTGCTGCTGTGCTGGACGGTGGCCGCGCTCGCCCTCGCCGCCCGCACCTTCCGCTGGGAATGACACGGGCACCGGCAATGACACGGGTCGCTGGTGGAGTGACACCGGACTGCTTGAGTGACACCGGTCGCGTGGCGTGACGACGCCGGGGCCCTCACCTGCGACCTGACAGCCTGCGCATATGATTGCGGGCGTTTGTTGTGATCAATGCCTTTATGTGGGGTTGCCGGCATGACCGCTGAGTCCCTTCCGGGAGCCGAGCCGTATCGCATGAGGCCGTCGCCGATCAGGGCGCTGCGGGCCGCCTCGGACGCGATACCGCCGTCGGGACTGGTGCTGCTGGGCATCCTGTCGGTCCAGGTGGGCGCCGGGCTGGCCAAGAACCTCTTCGCGGAGCTGTCCCCTTCGGCCGTGGTCTTCCTGCGCATCGCCACCAGCGCCGTCATGCTGCTGGCCGTCGCCCGGCCCAAGGTGCGCGGGCTGTCGCGGCGCGACCTCGCCGTCGGCGTCGCGTTCGGGCTCAGCCTCGGCCTGATGAACCTGTCGTTCTACGAGGCACTCGCCCGGATGCCGATCGGGATCGCGGTGGCCATCGAGTTCATCGGCCCGCTCACCCTGGCCGTGGTGTCCTCCCGCCGCCGGCTCGACCTGCTGTGGGTGGGACTGGCCGCCGCGGGCGTGATCCTGCTCGCCCCCTGGGGGGACGCGGGCACCGCGAGCTGGGTGGGGATCGGCTTCGCCGCGCTGGCGGGCACGTGCTGGGCCGCCTACATCGTGCTCTCCGCGGCCACCGGCGCCCGCTTCCCCGGCGCGAGCGGGCTGTCGTTCGCCATGATCGTGTCCACGATCGTCGTCGCGCCCATCGGGATCGGCTCAGGCGGGAGCGAGCTGCTGCGGCCCGAGCTTCTGCTGCTCGGCGCGGGGGTGGGCCTGCTCTCCTCGTTCATCCCCTACTCGCTGGAGCTGGAGGCCCTGCGCCGGATGCCCAAGCGGGTCTTCGGCATCCTGATGAGCCTGGAGCCCGCCGCAGCCGCGCTCGTCGGCCTGCTCGTCCTGCACGAGGTGCTCCAGGTGCGCGAGTGGGCGGCCATCGGCTGCGTGGTCATCGCCTCCATCGGCGCCACCCGCGCCGGGGACGGCTGAGCCGCACCGTTCAGGCCGTCGTACCGTTCAGACCGTCGTACCGTTCAGGCCGGGGGCGGGTCGGCCGACCAGATCGCGCGCACGTGCTGCAGGTGGTGGTTCATCAGGCGCTCGGCAGCCTCGGCGTCACCGCGTACGACGGCGTCGAGAAGGTCGAGGTGCTCGCGCGCCGAGGACGCCAGCATCCGCGCGTCGGGCAGCCCGCGCAGCCCGTAGAGCCGGGCCCGGGCACGCAGGTCCCTGACCGTCTCGACCAGCCGGGCGTTGCCCGACAGGGCCAGCAGCGACAGGTGGAACCGCTGGTCGGCGGCCACATAGGCGAGCAGGTCGCCCCTTCCGGCGGCCGAGACGATCTCCTCGGCGATCGGGCGCAGCGTCTCGGCCCGCTCGCCCAGGGACTCCCCGGCGAGCCGGGCCACCGTGGGCACCTCGATCAGCCGCCTGATCTCGATGATCTCGTCGAGGTCGCGCTCGGACACCTCGGCGACCCGGAAGCCCTTGTTGCGCAGGGCCTCGAACAGACCCTCCTTGGCGAGGTCGAGCATCGCCTCCCGCACCGGCGTGGCCGAGACACCGAACCTGGCCGCCAGCGCGGGGGCCGAGTAGACGACACCGGGCCGCATCTCCCCCGCCACCAGCGCGTCCCGCAGCGCCTGCGCCACCTGCTCGCGCAGGTTCTGCCGTGTTCCGGCGCCCGGCGCGCCGAGGTCGTCACGCTCGCGACTCGCCGGTCCGTTCCACACCCCGCCCATCGACCGGCCACCGCCCTCCTCGGTCGCGTACGGCCGATCGTACCGGCCCCTGCCGGGGGAAACGATCACGGGCCGACCGGGAGGACCGGGGACGGCGCGGCCCCAGGCGGACCCGCCGGACGGCGCGCGGGCCGGAGAAGGGACCACCGACAGGGCCGCCTACGATGAATTCCGTGAATCCCACGACTGACCGGATCCGCGGCTCGCTGCTCGCCCTTTATCGCTCGGTGCGGTTTCCCACGAACGAGTCGATGCGGCGGTGGGCCCTGGCGGCGATCGTGGTCAACGTCGGCATCACCGTCACCGGCGCCGCCGTCCGCGTCACCGGCTCCGGCCTCGGCTGCCCGACCTGGCCGCGCTGCACGCCGGACAGCTTCGTGCCGGCGAAGATCGACTCGCACGCGCCGATCAACATGGCGATCGAGTTCGGCAACCGCCTGCTGTCGTTCCTCGTGCTCGCGGTCGCGGCCGCGTGTGTGATCGCCGCCTGGCAGCTGTCGAGGGGGGAACACGGCCGTCCGGTCCTGCTGCGGCTCGCGCTGGTGCAGCCGGCCGGCGTCCTCGTCCAGGCCCTGTGGGGCGGGCTCGTGGTCCACACGATGCTCAACCCGGTGACCGTCAGCGTCCACTTCCTGCTGTCCATCGGCATGATCGCCGCCGCCGTCGTGCTGTTCGCGCGGGCGGGCGAGGGCGACGCCCCGGCCAAGCGGGTGGTCCACAGGGACATCCGCACGCTCTCGTACGCGCTGAGCGCGGCCGCCTTCGTGCTGCTGCTGGCCGGAGTGGTGGTGACCGGCACCGGGCCGCACTCCGGAGACGAGGCGGCCTCCCGCTTCGGCTTCGACATCCAGGACGTGGTGCGGCTGCACACCGACATCGCCTACGTCGTCGTCGGGCTGACGTTCGCCCTGCTGTTCGCCCTGCACGTCTCCGGCTCCCCCGCCCGCGCCCGGCGCGCCGCGCTCGTGCTGCTCGGCGTGGAGCTGTCCCAGGGCGTGATCGGGTATGTGCAGTATTTCCTCGCCGTCCCCGCGGCCCTGGTGCTCCTGCACGTGCTGGGCGCCACGCTCGTGTGGGTCTGCACGCTGCGCGTCGTTTTCCTCATGCGGACCCGGGGTCCCGCCCCCGCACCCGCCCACCGGCAGCCGGAGCTCCACACCGCGGGAGTCTGAGGGATGCGCGTCCCGCGCCCCTGGACCTGGTCGCGTACGGCACAGCGCCGGGGCTTCCAGGCCCTGGCGGCCCTGAGCGTGCTGCCGCTGCTGCCGATGACCTGGGCCTGGCTGGCGAGCTCCGCCCACCGGGTGACGGCGGAGCCGGGCGCAGGCTGGGTCGCCGAGGTGCCCGCGATGCCGGCCGCGCTCGTGCTGGGCGCGGGCGTCGTGAACGGCAAACCCAGCCCGATGCTGGCCGCCCGGCTCGGCATCGCGGCCGAGCTGTACCGCACCGGCAAGGTGCGGGCCCTGCTGCTGTCCGGCGACAACAGCCGCAAGGACTACGACGAGCCCTCGGTCATGCATGACTACCTGATCGCGCACGGCGTCCCGGCCCAGAAGATCGTGCTCGACTACGCCGGGTTCGACACGTGGGACTCCTGCGTACGGGCCAAGGAGATCTTCGACGCCTCCCGCCTCGTCGTGGTGACCCAGGAGTTCCACCTTCCCCGGGCCGTCGCGCTGTGCCGCGCGGCGGGAATCGACGCGTTCGGCGTCGGCGACGACTCCAGCCGCGACTGGCCGGTGGAGACGGTGGCCTACGCCGTCAGGGAGTTCCCCGCATCCGCCAAGGCCCTGCTGGACAGCCTGGTCCTGCACTCCTCACCGCAGTTCCTCGGCCGCCGCGAGACCGCGCTCGACCGCGCGCTGGCGAGCTGAGCGCACCCCGCCCGGCGCGCGCAGAGTGGCGGACGGTTCACACAGCCGCCAGATCGGGCGGTACGGCGATCGGCACGAGGAACAGCGAGGCGGCGGCATGCAAAAGGTTGGGACCGGCGGCGCGGCAGGCGGCATGACGAGCGGGGCGGCGGGCGGGGCGCCGCGGCGAAACTTTCATCGGGCGAGCCACGCTGAGCTGGGCGGACAGGACGAGTGAAGGCGTGTCCCCTGGCCGGTGACGGCTCGGCGCGTTAGGGTCCGGCCACGTGGGAGCGCTCCCACCATCCCCCGAGGGAGGTGAGGCCACACCCACAGTGGCTATCGCACCGCGGGTACGAGCGGATCCTCCTCCGCCCACCCATCGCGCAACGCCCGGGAAGCCGCCGTGACGGCTTCCCGGGCGCCTCCCGCTGACTCACTCCGGCGCCGGGCCGTCGAGCCGGGCGCGATCAGGCCCCGCTCAGCCGCAGCTGATGTCGCTGATCGCCGGCGTGGCCGACCCGCTGCCGAGGAACCCGGCCGTGGCCGATGCACCCGGGGCCAGCGAGTTGTTCCACTCCGGAGCGTGGATCATCGCGAACGGCCCGCTCTGCATGGACGTGCCGTTCCACGCCTGGGTGATCGTCGCGCCGTTCGACATCTGCCACTGCATGTACCAGCCGTTGAGCGGTGCCGTGCCGGTGTTCGTGATCGTGGCCTCGCCCTGGAAGCCGCCAGGCCAGGTGTTGGTCAGCTTCACCGTGGCCGTGCAGGCCGGGTTCCCGGCCGTCGGGGAGGTCGAGGGCGACGGGCTCGGCGACGGGTTCCCGGTGGGCGAGGCGCTCGGCGAGGCGCTCGGCGAGGGGCTCGGCGAGGCGCCGTCGCGGAGGAAGTTCACATCCGAGCAGCCGTAGAAGGTCTCCTGGCTGTCCGAGCGATACCAGACCGCGTAGATGATGTGCCGGCCGCTCTTGTCGGGCAGCCTGCCGGAGAAGCGGTAGGCGCCGTTGCTGACCTCGGGCTCGGGGTCGACCGTGAGGAACGGCTGCTCCTCCATGTCGTCCCAGGTGAGCGGCTTGGTCGGGTCCCAGCCGTCCTTGGTGACGTAGAGCTTGAAGCCGCCGGGGTGCGGCACCCACGCGCCGTAGACGAAGTCGTACATGCTGTTCGCCTTCAGCGTGGTGGTCGGCCAGTCGGTCCTGGGCGCGTCGTGGGGGGAGTACTTGCTGAAACCGCCGCTGCACAGCTGGCCGTCGGGGATGAAGCCCCGGGTGCGGCCGCCGCCGTCGGAGCGGAGCACGCCATACCAGTCGTAGAGGGGCTGGGTGCCGCCGGCCGCCACGGCGTCCGCGCAGGCGGGGGTCTTGGGGATGATCTGGCCGCCGGTGAGGCCGTCGGTGTAACACGCGTACGTGCGGCTCGCGGGGGCCTGGAGGGCGCCGTGCGCCTCGGCCGCGGTCTGCGTCAGGACCGCGACGAGGCCGGCGAGCACGGCCGCCACCGCGGCGAGCACGGCGATTTTGCGTCCGGACCTCAGGGACAGCGATCTCCGACGCGGGGATTGCGCTGTGGTGCTCATGGTTGGGGGTTCTCCTCATGATGGGCGGGCACGCCTTCCGGGGAAGGTCGCGCCGTCAGGGGGCTGTCGTACGAGAAGAACGCATGCGGCATCGCCGCACGCCCTCCTGGAGCCCACCCATCAAGTGGCCACCGCGCACAGCGATTGAAACACGCGCGGGCCGTCCGGGCCAAGCCGCGCCCGATCTTGCCCGGCCCCGCCCGGCCCCGCCCGGGCGCGGAGTCAGCGCCGGGGGTCGCCGGGCGCAGGGCCCGGGCCACCCTCTTGCGGCCACTGCGGCGGGCCCTGTGGTGGCGGCCCCTGTGGGGGACGCTGTGGGGGACGCTGTGGCGGACGCTGTGGCGGGCCGTACGGAGGCCCCTGTTGCGGACCCGGCGGCGGGCCTTGCGGGCCCGGCGGCTGACCGGGGGCGCCCGGGGGCCCGTATCCGGGAGGCGGCCCACCCGGCGGAGGCCCGTACCCCTGCCCGCCCGGTTGCTGCCCGCCCGGCTGAGGACCGCCCGGCTGGGGACCGCCCGGCTGAGGACCGCCCGGTTGCGGCCCCGGCCCGTACCAGGGCGGCACGGCCTGGCCGCCACCGGGCCACCGGTTCGCGGTCGGGGCGCCCGGAGCGTACCCCGGCGGGGGCACGCCCCGCGCGGCGTTCGCCTGGTGGCGCTCCGGCAGCGGGAACGACAGCCGGGCGTACGCCATGAGATCCGCGAGCGACCGCTGCTGGGCGCGGAAGGTCTCCTCGTCAACCCCGCCCCGAGCCGCGCGGGCGTGCAGCAGCCCGAGCTCGGTGGAGGCGATCTGATAGTCGATCATCGCCCGTGCCCCGGCCCTGCCGCCGTGGGCCTTGGCCCACGCCCGGGCCTGCCGCCGCCGGCGCAGGGACGACAGCATGAAGATGTCGGCCTGGTTGATCAGCCCGTTGCGCTCGTACGGCGGCAGGTAGTGCTGGATCAGGCCGACGATCCGCCGTCTGTCCCGGAAGATCACGATGAGCTCGACGACGAGCAGGATCATCAGCAGCAGATAGGCGATGGCGAGCCCGCCGAGACCGGCGAAGGAGGCGAAGCCGTTCCAGAGGCCGTGCAGCAGCATGGCCCCGATCCACCCGATGACGATGACGACGATCCCCACCGCGCCCCCGCGCTGCGCGGCGTACGCCACTGCGATGCCGATCAGGGAGGTGAACAGCGGATGGGCGAACGGCGACAGCACGGCCCGCAGCACGAGCGTGGCGGCCAGCCCCTGCGCGCCGTTCTCCTCCAGCGCGGCCAGGTAGTAGCTGACGTTCTCCGACATGGCGAAGCCGAGCCCGACCATGCTGGCGTAGATGATCCCGTCGGTGGGCCCGTCCAGCTCCTGCCGCCGGAACCACAGCAGCCCGAGCAGGACCAGCCCCTTGGCCGTCTCCTCCACGGGCGGGGCGCCGAACGTGGCGACGAGGTTGCGGGCGCTGGTCGTGTCCCCGAGCTGGTGGGCCACGTAGACGAGGTTGAGCGAGTTGAGCACGCCGGCGAGCAGCACGGCGATGCCGGCGCCCCAGGCGAACGCGAAGATCAGGTTGTTGCGCGGTTCCGGTTCCATGCGGTCGAGCGCGAGCACGCCCGCGAGCAGCAGCGGCACGGGGGCCACGGCGAGCCCGAGCGCGATGAAGAACTGGACCGGCTCACCGTTGATGATGTCGAAGGAGAACGACACGAGAGCGCAGATTCCGGCGACGACCAGACCCACGATGAGGCCGATGGACGGACGCTCCCTGAGAACGGCGCGGGGGTCGAGGCCTGCCACTGTGTGACTGTAACCGACCAAACCCGCCGAGGTCCTCCTCGGGCCTCAAAAGATCCCCATGCAATCCGTGCCGGGGCGGGTATCGGGCAGGCGCGCCGCCGTCCCGAGCACGCGCCGGTTCCGGGCAGAATGGGCGATCATGGATGTCGCACCACCAGACGGGCTCGGACGACGCGGTTTCCTCCGCATCGCGTGCGCCGCCGCCGTCGGCTCGGTCGCCGCATGCGCGCCCGGGCCCCGGGAAGGCTCCGCGCCCGCCTCCCCGTCGCCCTCCTCAGGGTCCCCGTCGCCGTCCAGGAAACCGGTGGCGGAACGGCTGCTGCCCGGCGACCCGGACTGGCGGGTGCGCAGGCGCGGCCCCGACGAGGCGATCGAGGGCTACGGCGACCGCGCGAGCGTGCTGCCCGGGGAGTCGTTCGGCCTGCACGTCTCCACGACCGAGGGCCGCTATCGGGTGACGGCCTACCGGATGGGCTGGTACGGCGGCACGCTCGCCCGCCGGGTGTGGCGTTCCGGCTGGCTGAAGGGGCGCGACCAGGGCCGCGGACGGCTCGTCGGCGACACCCGCACCGTACGGGCCGGGTGGCGGCGCTCCCTGACCGTGTCCACCGAGGGCTGGCCCGAGGGGGCCTACCTGCTGCGCCTGGACACCGAGCACGGCCACCAGCGGTACGTGCCGCTGGTCGTGCGCTCGGCCTCCGGGGCCGGCCGTACGGTCCTGGTGCACGCCACCCCCACCTGGCAGGCGTACAACCGGTGGGGCGGCTACAGCCTCTACTACGGCGAAGACGGCCGCTACGACAGCCGCTCGCTCGCGGTCAGCTTCGACCGGCCCTACGACACCACCGGCATGGAGAAGTTCCTCATCCACGAGCGGCCGGTGGTGGCGCTGGCCGAACGGCTCGGCCTGCCCCTGGCGTACACGACCGGCGGCGACCTGGAGGCCGGCGACGACGTGCTCACCGGCGCGGCCGCGGTGATCTTCCTCGGGCACGACGAATACTGGACGCCCGGGGTGCGCCGCACGGTGACCAAGGCCCGCGACGCGGGCGTCAACCTGGCCTTCCTGGGCGCCAACACCTGCTACCGCCGCGTCCGGCTGGAGGACCACGGCAGGACGGTCGTCTGCTACAAGACCGCGGTGGACCGCGACCCGCTGGTCCGCACCCGCCCGGCGCTGGCGACGACCGACTTCCGGGCGGCGCCGAAGGCCGATCCCGAGTCGTCGCTCATCGGGGTCTACTACGACGGCTATCCGGTGGACGCGCCGTTCGTGGTGCACGAGCCCCGCCACTGGATCTTCGCGGGCACCGGTGTGCGCCGCGGCGACGCGTTCCCGCACCTCGTGGGCGTGGAGTACGACCGGGTGAACACGGACGTGCCGACGCCGAGGCCGCTGCAGATCCTCGCCCACTCGCCGGTGACCTGCGTGGGGCGGCCCAGTTTCTCCGACGCCGCCTACTACACGGCCGAGAGCGGGGCCGGGGTGTTCGCCTCGGGCACCATGCGGTGGGCCGAGACGCTCATGGCGCGCACCCGCGACCTGCCGGGGGCGCACGGGATCGACGCGCGCACACGGGCCTTCGTCACCGCCACGACGACCAACCTGCTGAAGGGCTTCGCCGAGGGACCCGCCGCCGAGAACCTGCCCACCCCCGACGACAACGTACGCAAGACCTACCGCGCCTGACGCTGCGGCCCCCTCACGAACGGACCTCTTCCCCGCCCGCCCTGCGAACGGCATCGCGGGGAGGCGTCCGCGGGCCCCACCCGTTGACGAGTAGATCGATTGGTCGATATAAACCGTAGACCGAACGTTCTATTCACTGCGAAGGAGCCGAAGTGCCGCAACGGACCACGGCCGAGGTCATCGGCCGTTTCAACCGCGCATTCGTCCACCACGCCCCCGAGGCCCGGGCCTGACGATGCGCAGCTACCACCTCGACAGCGGCGTCGGGCTCGCGGGCCTGACGATCAGAGACCACCCCGACCCGGTCCCCGGCGCCGGTCAGGTCGTCGTCGCCGTACGCGCGGCGTCACTGAGCTTCCGCGAACTGATGATCGCCCGCGGCGAGTACGTCCTGCCGGTGAAGCCGGACGTGGTCCCGGTGTCCGACGGGGCCGGCGACATCGTGTCGGTCGGGCCCGGGGTCGACTCCCGCCGGATCGGCGAACGGGTCACCGCCACCCTCTTCCCGAGCTGGCAGGACGGCCCTTTCGGCGTCGAGCACCTGCCGCAGCGCGGGGGCTCACTGGACGGCATGCTCACCGAACGCGCCGTGATCGACGCGGACGCGTTGGTGCCGGTCCCCCGCCATCTGTCCTACGAGGAGGCGGCGACGCTCCCCTGCGCCGCGGTCACCGCCTGGAACGCCGTGACCGGCGCGGACGGCCTGCGTCCGGGCCAGACCATGGTGACGCAGGGATCGGGCGGGGTGTCGCTGTTCGCCCTGCAGTTCGCCAAGACGCTCGGCGCCCGGGTGATCGCCACAACGAGCAGCCCCGAGAAGGCGCTCCGCCTGCGCGGCCTGGGCGCGGACGAGGTCATCGACTACCGGGCCGTCCCCGACTGGCCCGCGAGGGTCCGCGAGCTCACCGGCGGACGGGGCGCCGACCGCGTCATCGACGTCGCCGGCCTGCTGGAACAGTCCCTCAAGGCGGTCGCGATGGCCGGGCATGTCGCCTGCGTGGGCTTCGTCTCCGCCACCTCGCCCCCGCTCGATGCGCGCACGCTCTTCGCCTCCGGCGCGACCGTGCGCGCCGTCGCGGTCGGCAGCCGCGCCCAGTTCCTCGCCATGAACCGAGCCGTCGAGGTCAACGCCCTTCACCCGGTCATCGACCGCGTGTTCCCCTTCGACCAGGCCCACGACGCCTACCGCCATTACGCCTCGGGCAAGGCGTTCGGCAAGGTCGTCATCACCGTCTGACCCGGCGCGGACGTCCCGGGCGACGTCGCGGCGCCGCCACACCCACTCCCCTGGCCCGTACGGCGGACGGCCCGGGGGGCGTACGCGCCGCGGCGTAGCCGCACGTGACGTTCCCCGGGGGACGCCCGCGACACCCTCCGCGCACCAGCGTTGGACCTCTCTTCGCAGACGACGAGAGGTGCGAGATGGAGACGTTGCGACGTCTGGCCGGTCTGCCCGCGGGGCGGGTCGGCAAGTGGGCGGTGATCGCCGTCTGGCTGGCGGTGATCGTCCCCCTCGGCGTGCTGGCCGCGGGGATCGGGCAGGCGCAGGACAACGACGAGACCAGCTGGATGCCGTCGGGGGCCCCGTCGACCCGGGCCGTGGAACTGACCCGGCGGGAGTTCCCCGCGGCCCGCGACAGCGCCCTGGTGCTCGTCTACGCGCGGCAGGGCGGCCTGGGCGCGGCCGACCGCGCGGCGGTGCTCGATGACAGAAACCGGCTCCGGGCCCTCGGGGACGTGACCGGGCCGGCGCCCTCGGCGGACGGCGCGGCGCTCACACTGACGGTTCCGGTGCCGGGCGACGCCATGGAGAGCGGCGAGGCGACGCGGATCGTGGCCCGGGCACGGGAGATCATGCGGGCCGGGCTGCCCGCCGGGCTCACCGCCGCCGCCACCGGGCCCGCCGCCTCCCGCGCGGACGCGGCGGACGCCAACGGCCGGGTCGACGGAACGCTCACCCTGGTCACCGTGGCGGTGGTCGCGCTGCTCCTGCTCGTCACCTACCGCAGCCCGGTGCTGCCGCTCGTCCCTCTCGCCTGCGTCGCGGCGGGCGTGGTGGCCGCGCAGGCCGGGGCCGTCCTGGTCGCCGAAGCGGGCGTCGTGGTCAACGGCTCGGGCGCGGCGCTGATGATCGTCCTGGTGTTCGGGCTCGGCACCGACTACGCGCTCCTGCTGATCTCCCGATACCGGGAGGAGCTGGCGGAGCACTCCGACCGGCACCAGGCGATGGCTCTGGCGCTGCGACGCACGGCGCCGTCCGTGGCGGCCTCCGCCGCGACCATGGCCCTCGCCGCGCTGGCCCTGTTCGCGGCGGACATGAACTCCACCAAAGGGCTCGGCCCGCTCGCGGCGATCGCCGTCGTGGCCGCGCTGCTGGCCATGACCACCCTGCTGCCCGCGCTCCTCACGGCCCTGGGCCGGGGCGTGTTCTGGCCCGCCGTCCCCCGTCGTGCGGCCCCTGGCGCCCGTACGGCGCACATCTGGCGGTGGACGGGGCGGCTCGTCTCCGGGCGGCCGCGCCGTGCCTGGGCGGTGGCCGGGCTCACCCTCGCGGCGCTGGCCTGCGGCACGGCCTTCCTGCGGGTGGGCGTCCTCGACGGCGGCGACAACTTCACCCGCGTTCCGGAGTCGGCGGCCGGGCAGGAGGTCGTGCGGGCTCACTACCCCGGCGGCGCCACCGCGCCCGTCCTCGTCTACGTTCCCGCGCGGGCCGCCGCGACGGCCGCCGGGCTGGCCCGTACGGCGCCCGGCCTCGCCGCGTCCGGCCCGGCGGAGACGTCCGCTTCCGGCCGCTGGACGCGGATCACCGCCGTGCTCGCCGACCCTCCGTCGAGCGACCCGGCCCGGCGGTCGGTCGAGGGCCTGCGCGCGCGGCTCGCCCGGGCCGTGCCCGACGCACTGGTGGGGGGACAGACGGCGGCGCTGCTCGACCGGGACGCCGCGATGGACCGCGACCTGGCGGTGATCGTGCCGCTCGTGACCGGCGTCGTCACCCTCGTCCTCGGCGTCCTGCTCCGCGCGGCCGTCGCGCCCCTGCTGCTGCTCGGCTGCGCCCTGCTCTCGTCCGGCGCCGCTCTCGGCCTGTCCGCGCTGCTGTTCCACGCTCTCGGGTTCGCCCGCACCGACCAGACCGTGCTCACGCTCGGGTTCCTCTTCCTGGTGGCGCTGGGCGTGGACTACACGATCTTCCTCATGGCCCGGGCCAGGCAGGAGGTCCGCGAGCGCGGGCACCGGGACGGCGTCGTCACGGCCCTCGTCGCGACGGGGGGCGTCATCACCGGCGCCGGCGTCGTGCTCGCCGCGACGTTCCTGGTGCTCACCATCACCCCGGTGGTCCTCAACATCCAGCTCGGTCTGCTGGTCGCGCTCGGCGTGCTCGTGGACGCGTTCGTGGTGCGCACGGTCCTGGTCCCCGCCCTGGCGCTCGACATCGGCCCGGCGACCTGGTGGCCCGCCCGTCCCGCGCCCGCGCCGCGCCCGCGTCACCCCTCGGGGATCGGCAGCCCGCCCTGGTAGGCGAACACGACGAGCTGGGCGCGGTCCCGTGCGCCCAGCTTCGTCATGGCCCGGCCCACGTGGGTGCGTACGGTGGCGGCGCTGACCACCAGCCGGCCCGCGATCTCGTCGTTGGACAGGCCGGCGGCGACCCACCCCACCACCTCGCGTTCGCGCTCGGTGAGCGCCGACAGCCGCACTCTGGCCTCGCCGGGCGGGCCCGGCCGGCCGGCGAACCGCGCGATCACCCGGCGGGTGACCGCGGGCGACAGCAGCGACTCTCCCGCGGCCACCACCCGCACCGCCCGCAGCATCTCGTCCGGCTCCGCGCTCTTGAGCAGAAAGCCCGACGCGCCTGCCCGGAGCGCGTCGAACACGTGGTCGTCCAGGTCGAACGAGGTCAGCATGACCACCCGGGTCGCGGGTGCCTCGGCGACGATCCGCCGGAGCGCCTCGATCCCGTCGAGCACCGGCATCCGGATGTCCATCAGGACCACGTCGGGGCGCCACCGGCGGACGGCGGCCACGGCGGCGGCCCCGTCCACAGCCTCGGCGACCAGGTCGATGTCCGGCTCGTCCTCCACCAGCATGCGCACGCCCATCCGCACCAGCGCCTGGTCGTCCGCGACGGCCAGTCGTATGGGCGCCTCCGGGGGCGTCATATCCGGTCCCCTGCGGGCCGGGGATCGCGCGGCAGGACCGCCAGGACCCGGAAGCCGCCCCCGGGGCCCGGGCCGGCCTCCAGGGTGCCGCCCACCGACGCCGCGCGCTCCCGCATGCCGGGCAGGCCGTGCCCGCTCCCCTGACGGTCGCCGTCATGCCCCAGGCCGCCGGTGCCGTCGTCGGTCACCGTCACCGACACCGTCTCCGGTCCGTACGCCACCCTCACCTCCGCCCGGGAGGCGCCGGCGTGCCGCACCACATTGGTCAGCGACTCCTGCACGATCCGATATCCGGCCAGGTCCACCGCCGCGGGCACCCGGCTCCGCGTCCCCTCGACGACCAGGTCCACCGCCAGGCCGCCCCGCCGCACCGCCTCGACGATCTCCGGCACCCGGTCCAGCCCCGGCACCGGGGCCAGCCCCGTCCCCGGCAGCGTCCCCGGCGGTGACCGCAGCGCGACCCGCAGCTCCTCCAGAGCCTGGGCGCTCAGCTCCCGCATGGCCTGCAGCGACTGCTCGGCCCGCTCGGGGCGCCGGTGCAGCACGTGCAGGGCCACCCCCGCCTGCATGTTGATCACGGCGAGACTGTGGCCCACGATGTCGTGCACCTCCCGCGCCATCCGCAGCCGCTCCTCCTGGACGTGGCCGAGGCGCTCCGCCTCGGCGGCGCGCGTCCTGACCCGGCGGTAGGCGCGCACGGCCACCCCCGCCGTCCACGGCGCGACGAGCCACAGCGCGGCCAGCGCGGGCACGCCCATCTCCGGCGCGTCCGGCGCGCCCGTCCAGGACGAGAACGACAGGTAGGCGGCGGTCACCGCCGCCAGCGCCACCCCGGACACCCGTTCCGGCCGCCAGGCGGCGGCGGAGTACACGGCCACCGACGTCAGTTCGAGCACCGGGGCGTACGGGTGACCGCGGGCCAGGAAGGCGATCGTGGCGGCGAAGGTCACCACGAGGGCGGCGAGCGGCCAGGCCCGCCGCGCCACGAGCCCGGCCGCCGCCACCCCGACCAGCGCGCACCCCGCCGCGTCGAGCCGCAGGCCGCGCTCGCTCAGCGCGGACGCCGTACCGAGCGCGGCGAGCACACCGAGGACGGCCGCGAACAGGACGTCGAGCGGCGCCACCCGCCACGGACCTCCGCCGGGCCGCGCGCCGCCCGAAACCAGTGCGGCGCGCCACGCCGCCATCCGTTCCATGACTCCGAACGTACGTAAGGACACGCCCGGCGGCATCAGCGCTGTGACGTATTCCGGTCGCACACCCGGCGTAGGCGGGCCGGGCGGGAACGGCTCAGGCGATCAGGGAGTCGATCGCGACGGCGAGGAACAGCAGCGCCAGGTAGATGTTCGACCAGTGGAAGAACCGCATCGGGCGCAGGTCGACGCCGGTCTTGCCGGCGTTCACGCGGCCGAGGAGGCGGTAGACCTCCACCAGGCAGACCGCGCCGAGCACGGCCGCGGCGGCCGGATAGAGCAGGGACGTGCCGGCGATCGGCCACAGCAGCAGCGAGCACAGCACGGTGGCCCAGGTGTAGGCGACGACCTGCCGGACGACCCGGCGCTCGGTGGCGACCACCGGCAGCATGGGCACCTCGGCCGCGGCGTAGTCCTCGCGGTAGCGCATGGCGAGCGTCCAGGTGTGCGGCGGCGTCCAGAAGAACACCACGCCGAACAGCACGACCGGGGCCCACGACAGCGTGCCGGTGATGCCGGCCCAGCCGATCAGCACCGGCATGCAGCCGGCGATGCCGCCCCACACGATGTTCTGCGACGTACGCCGCTTGAGCACCAGCGAGTAGACGAAGACGTAGAACAGGATCGCGCCCAGCGACAGCATCGCGGCCAGCCCGTTGACCGTGAGGGCGAGCCCGAGCGTGGAAAGAGTGCCGAGAATCACACCGAAGACCAGCGCGCCCGCCGGCGACACGTCGTGCTTGGCGAGCGGACGCCTGCGGGTGCGCCGCATCGTCCGGTCGATGTCCCGGTCGATGTAGCAGTTCAGGACGTTCGCGCTGCCCGCCGACAGGGTGCCGAACACCATGGTGGCGGTGGCGGTCCACAGGTCGGGCAGGCCATGCGCCGCGAGGAACATGACCGGCAGGGTCGTGATCAGCAGCAGCTCGATGATCCGGGGTTTGGTGAGCGCCACGTAGGCCTTCACGAGCGCCCCGATGGAGCGGGGAGCCGTGGCCGTCGCGGTGGACCCCAGCGGGGTCACCGTCTGCTTGTTCGTCAGGACCGTCAAGGCGCTTCCAACACGTGCGGGGTCAACGCGTAACCTCTGATTAGGGCGGATCTCCGGGCAGCCTGTCTCCGGGCGGCAGCCGGCACTTGGTCAATCACTGTAGTCGCCACCGCAGGTGGTCCCCGAACCGGGGCCGAAGCCGCAGGTGTCGCCACCGAGGTGGCTACCAAACGGTATTACGAGGAACCCGTTAGGGTCCCCTGTGGGCGGGAAATGCCAGAACCGGCGCGAATACAAAGAGGGGATCGAGCAGTTGAGCAGCGCAAGCCTTGAGTGGAGTGATCTTGACCGGCAGGCGGTCGACGTCGTGCGAGCCCTGGCGATGGACGCCGTGGAGAAGGCGGGATCGGGTCACCCCGGCACCGCGATGAGCCTCGCCCCCGCTGCCTATCTTCTTTTCCAGCGGGTCCTGCGTCATGACCCCTCGGATCCCAAGTGGGTCGGACGAGACAGGTTCGTCCTTTCCTGCGGGCATTCGAGCCTGACGCTCTACATTCAGCTCTACCTGTCCGGCTACGGCCTGACCCTGGACGACCTCAAGGCGCTCCGGCAGTGGGGCAGCCTCACCCCGGGCCACCCCGAGTACGGCCACACGGCCGGCGTGGAGACCACGACCGGTCCGCTCGGCCAGGGCATCGGCAACGCGGTCGGCATGGCCATGGCGGCCCGCCGCGAGCGCGGCCTGTTCGACCCGGACGCCGCGCCCGGCACCTCGCCGTTCGACCACATGATCTGGTGCTTCGCCTCCGAGGGCGACCTCGAGGAGGGCATCAGCCACGAGGTCAGCGCCCTCGCGGGTCACCAGAAGCTCGGCAACCTGGCCGTGGTCTTCGACTCCAACCACATCTCCATCGAGGACGACACCCAGATCGCCCTGTCCGAGGACATCGCCAAGCGCTACGAGGCGTACGGCTGGCACGTCCTGGAGGTCGACTGGACCAAGACGGGCGAGTACGTCGAGGACGTCCAGGAGCTGTACGCCGCGCTCGAGGCGGCCCGTGCCGAGACCGACCGGCCGACGTTCATCAAGCTCCGCACGATCATCGGCTGGCCGGCGCCGAACAAGCAGAACACCGGCAAGATCCACGGCTCGGCCCTGGGCGCCGACGAGGTCGCCGCGACCAAGCGCGTCCTCGGCATGGACCCCGAAAAGAGCTTCGACGTTCCCGACGAGGTGCTCGGCCACGCTCGTGAGGTCGTCCAGCGCGGCCGGGCCCTGCGCGCCGAGTGGGACAAGGGCTACCAGAGCTGGCGCGAGGCCAACCCCGAGCGGGCGGAGCTGTTCGACCGGATCTCCAAGCGCGAGCTGCCGGAGGGCTGGGACAAGGCGCTGCCGTCGTTCGAGATCGGCTCGCAGGTCGCCACGCGCAAGGCGTCCGGCGAGGTGCTGAACGCGCTCGCACCGGTGCTGCCGGAGCTGTGGGGCGGCTCGGCCGACCTCGCCGAGTCCAACAACACCACGATGAAGGGCGAGCCGTCCTTCATCCCGGACGAGTACCAGACCAAGGAGTTCCCCGGGAACCGGTACGGCCGCACGCTGCACTTCGGCATCCGCGAGCACGGCATGGGCGCGATCCTGAACGGCATCGCGCTGCACAACGGCACCCGCCCCTACGGCGGCACCTTCCTGGTGTTCAGCGACTACATGCGCCCGTCGGTGCGGCTCGCCGCGCTGATGAAGCTGCCGGTGACCTACGTCTGGACGCACGACTCGATCGGTCTCGGCGAGGACGGCCCGACCCACCAGCCGATCGAGCACCTGTGGGCGCTGCGCGCGATCCCCGGCCTCGACGTCGTCCGCCCGGCCGACGCCAACGAGACGGCGGCCGCGTGGAAGGCCGTCCTCGAGCACAACGACCGCCCGGCGGGCCTCGCCCTGACCCGGCAGAACGTCCCCACCCTCGACGGCACGGACCCGGACGCCGTCGCGCGGGGCGGCTACGTCCTGCAGGACGCCTCCAACGGCCAGCCGGAGGTCGTGATCATCGGCACCGGCAGCGAGGTCCAGCTCGCCGTCGAGGCCCGCACGATCCTGGAGTCCCAGGGCATTCCGACCCGCGTGGTCTCGATGCCGTGCGTGGAGTGGTTCCGGGAGCAGGACTCCGCCTACAAGCAGACCGTGCTGCCGCCCGCCGTCAAGGCCCGGGTCGCGGTCGAGGCGGGAATCTCCTTGGGCTGGCGCGAGTTCGTGGGAGATGCGGGCGAGGTCCTGGGGCTCGAGCACTTCGGCGCGTCCGCGCCGTACAAGACGATTTACGAGCAGTTCGGCCTCACCGCCGACCGGGTCGTCGCCGCCGCCAAGGCCAGCCTGGCCAAGACGGGCGCCGACAAGGGCGAGACGACCGGAAACTGAGGGACAAAGGATGAATGAGAATCTGAAGCGGCTGACGGACGCCGGAGTCTCCATCTGGCTCGACGACATCAGCCGGGAGCGGCTGCGCTCCGGCAACCTCGCCGCCCTGATCCGCGACAAGAACGTGACGGGGGTCACCTCCAACCCCACGATCTTCGCCTCCGCGCTGAGCAAGGGCGACGCCTACGACGCGCAGCTGCGCGACCTCGCCACCCGCGGCGTGACGGTCGAGGAGGCCGTGCGGGCGATCACCACGTTCGACATCCGCTGGGCGGCCGACGTGCTGCGGCCGGTCTTCGACGCCACCCGCGGCGTCGACGGGCGCGTGTCGATCGAGGTGGACCCGCGCCTGGCCCGCAAGACCGAGGCGACGATCGCCGAGGCACGCGCGCTGTGGTGGCTGGTCGACCGGCCCAACGTGCACATCAAGATCCCGGCGACCGTCGAGGGCCTGCCGGCGATCACCCAGGCCATCTCCGAGGGCATCAGCGTCAACGTCACGCTGATCTTCTCGCTGGAGCGCTACCGCCAGGTGATGGACGCCTGGCTGAGCGGGCTGGAGAAGGCGAAGGCCAACGGCCTCAACCTCGCCACGATCGAGTCGGTCGCGTCGTTCTTCGTCAGCCGCGTCGACACCGAGATCGACAAGCGCCTCGACAAGATCGGCACGCCGGAGGCCGCCGGGCTGAAGGGCAAGGCCGGCGTGGCCAACGCCCGCCTGGCGTACGCCGCGTACGAGGAGATCATGAACTCGCCGCGCTGGCAGGCGCTGCGCGCGGCCGGCGCGCACCCGCAGCGCCCGCTGTGGGCCTCCACCGGCGTGAAGAACCCCGACTACCCCGACACCCTGTACGTGGAGCAGCTCGTCACGGCCGGGGTCGTCAACACCATGCCGGAGAAGACCCTGGACGCCGCGGCCGACCACGGCCGGATCTCGGGCGACACGATCCGCCCCTTCTACCAGCAGGCGTGGGACGTCATGGCCTCGCTCAAGCAGGCCGGCATCGACTACGACGACGTCGTCCGCGTGCTGGAGGAGGAGGGCGTCGAGAAGTTCGAGACGTCCTGGAACGAGCTGCTCGAAACCGTCGACGGCGAGCTGCGGAAGGCCTGAGCTACAGATGACAATCGAGGTGACCCTCGGCGACGAGGCGGACGCCGTCCAAGCGGTCAAGGGCAAGCTCGTGGCCGAGGGCGTGCCCGCGGCCCTCTCCGCCGGCGACTCCACCCTCTGGGGCCCGCAGGCGCAGCCCGAGGCCGCCATCCGGCTGGGCTGGCTCGACCTGCCCGAGACCAGCCGGGAGCTGCTGCCGGAGATCGCCGAGCTGGTGGAGCGGGCCCGCTCCCAGGGCCTTGACCACGTGGTGCTCGCCGGCATGGGCGGCTCCTCCCTCGCCCCCGAGGTGATCTGCGCCACCGAGGACGTGCCGCTGACCGTCCTCGACACGACCGACCCGCACCAGGTGCGGCGCGCGCTCGCCGACCGGCTCGACCGCACGATCGTGGTGGTGGCGAGCAAGAGCGGCGGCACGATCGAGACCGACAGCCACCGGCGCATCTACGAGCAGGCGTTCCGCGACGCGGGGATCGACCCGGCCGAGCGGATCGTGGTCGTCACCGACCCCGGCTCCCCGCTGGAGCGCACGGCCATCGAGGCCGGATATCCGGTCGTGCTCGCCGACCCGAACGTGGGCGGCCGCTACAGCGCGCTCACCGCGTTCGGCCTGGTCCCGAGCGCCCTGGCGGGCGCCGACGTGGCCAAGCTGCTCGACGACGCCGCCGCGGTGAGGCCGCTGCTGGCCCAGGACGAGGGCAACCCGGGCCTGGACCTCGGCGCGCTGCTCGGCGCGAACGCGCTGCAGGGCCGCGACAAGCTGATCCTGCGCGACGCGCCGTCCGACATCACCGGCCTGCCCGACTGGATCGAGCAGCTCATCGCCGAGTCGACCGGCAAGGAGGGCAAGGGCATCCTGCCCGTCGTCGGCGCCGAGGCCGCCGAGGCGGACGACCAGTTCCTCGTCACCATCGGGCCCGACAGCGGCACGACCGTCGACGGCCCGCTGGGCGCGCAGTTCCTCGTCTGGGAGTACGCCACGGCGATCGCGGGCCGGGTGCTCGGGATCAACCCGTTCGACCAGCCGAACGTCGCCGAGTCGAAGGAGAACACCACCCGGATCCTGCAGGAGGCAGGGGACGGCCCGCTGCCGACCGGCACCCCGGTGCTCACCGACGGCCCGGTCGAGGTGTACGGCGACCTGCCGGGCGACCTGAAGAACCTGGCCGACGTCCTCACCTGGCTGCTGCGCGCGATCCCCGAGCGCGGCTACCTGGCGATCATGGCGTACCTCGACCGCGAGGCCGCGTTCGACGCGGCGGTCGTCGGCGAGGCGTCCTTCGAGGAGATGACCGACACCTGGGCGAGCGCCGACGTCGCGACGCTGCGGGCGCTGCTCGACTACCGCACCGACCACGCGGTCACGTTCGGCTGGGGCCCGCGCTTCCTGCACTCCACCGGGCAGTACCACAAGGGCGGTCCGGCGTCGGGCGTGTTCCTGCAGATCACCGGTGCGGTGACCGACGACATCGAGGTCCCCGGCAAGCCCTACACGCTGGGCAGGCTGCAGCTCGCCCAGGCGCTGGGCGACCTGGGCGCCCTGACGTCCCGGGGCAGGCCGGCCGTGCGCCTGCACCTCACCGACCGCGTCGCCGGGGTCAGGCACCTGCTCTCCGTGGCCGAGGAGCTCTGACCATGCGATGCGTTACAGGCGAAGGGCCCGTCCGCAGGGAGGACACATGACGGAGCAACAGGAGCCGCAGGCCCCCGCCGACGACGCCCGTCAGGCGCCGGAGGCGCCCAGCGGTGCAGTACCAGAGGCAGTGCGGCAGGCGGCGGACGATCTGACGAGCGCTGAGCGTGCGGTTCTGGCCGCCGCTCAGGCCGCCACGACCGGGACCACCGAGCTGACCGCGGCCGCCAACCCGCTGCGCGACCCGCGCGACCGGCGCCTGCCCAGGGTGGCCGGGCCGTGCGTGCTCGTGCTGTTCGGGGTCACCGGCGACCTCGCCAAGCGCAAGCTGCTGCCGGCGATCTACGACCTGGGGAACCGGGGGCTGCTGCCCCCGGGCTTCTCCCTGGTCGGTTTCGCCCGCCGCGACTGGGCGCACGAGGACTTCGCCCAGGTCACGTACGAGGCGGTCAAGGAGCACGCGCGGACGCCGTTCCGCGAGGAGGTCTGGAAGCAGCTCAGCGAGGGCATCCACTTCTGCCCCGGTGAGTTCGGCGACGAGGGCGCCTTCGACGTCCTCGCCATGATGCTGAAGGAGATCGACGAGACCCGGGGCACCGGCGGCAACTACGCCTTCTACCTCTCGGTCCCGCCGAAGTTCTTCCCGCTCGTGATCGAGCAGCTCAAGCGGACGAACCTGGCCAGGGGCCCCGAGGGCTCCTGGCGCCGGGTCGTCATCGAGAAGCCGTTCGGGCACGACCTGAAGAGCGCCCAGGAGCTCAACGCGATCACCAGCGCGGTGTTCCCCGAGAGCTCGGTCTTCCGGATCGACCACTACCTCGGCAAGGAGACCGTCCAGAACATCCTGGCGCTCCGCTTCGCCAACACGCTGTACGAGCCGATCTGGAACCGCGGCTACGTCGACCACGTGCAGATCACGATGGCCGAGGACATCGGCATCGGCGGCCGGGCCGGCTACTACGACGGCATCGGCGCGGCCCGTGACGTGATCCAGAACCACCTGCTCCAGCTCCTCGCGCTGGTCGCGATGGAGGACCCCACGTCCTTCGACGCCGACGCGCTGCGCCGGGAGAAGGAGAAGGTGCTGCGGGCCGTCAAGCTGCCCGCCGACCTGGCCACCGGCACCGCCCGCGGCCAGTACGTCCGGGGCTGGCAGGGCGGCGAGCCCGTCGTCGGCTACCTGGAGGAGCAGGGCATCTCCCCCGACTCCACCACCGAGACGTACGCCGCGGTGAAGCTGGAGGTGGCCAACCGCCGGTGGGCCGGGGTGCCGTTCTACCTGCGTACGGGCAAGCGGCTCAGCCGCCGCATGACCGAGGTGGCCGTCGTCTTCCAGAAGGCGCCGCACCTGCCGTTCAGCAAGGACGACACCGAGATCCTCGGGCACAACGCGCTGGTCATCCGTGTCCAGCCGGACGAGGGCATCACCGTGCGCTTCGGCTCCAAGGTGCCGGGCACGGCCATGGAGGTCAGGGACGTCAACATGGACTTCGCCTACGGCGAGTCGTTCATGGAGTCCTCCCCCGAAGCGTACGAGCGGCTGCTGCTCGACGTGCTCATCGGCGACCCGCCGCTGTTCCCGCACCAGCGGGAGGTGGAGCTGTCCTGGCAGATCCTGGACCCGATCGAGGAGTTCTGGGCCACCCAGGGCAGGCCCGAGGGGTACGCGTCCGGCTCCTGGGGTCCCGCCTCGGCCGACGCGATGCTGGCCAGGGACGGACGCGCCTGGAGGCGGCTGTGAGCGCTGTCAGCGCGCCGTGTCCGGGGTGGAGTGAGCGGAGAGCGGTGTGACGACCTTCAACCTGACCGAGACGACCGCGTCGAAGATCTCTTCGACGCTGACCCGCCTGCGGCACCAGATGGGCGCGCCCGCCGTCGGCATGGTGCTCACCCTCGTCGTGGTGGTGGACGAGGCGGGGCAGTACGACGCCCTGCGCGCGGCCACCGAGGCGGCGCGCGAGCACCCCTCGCGCATCCTGATGGTGATCAACCGCGACCCGGCCGAGCCCAACCGGCTGGACGCGGAGATCCGCGTGGGCGAGTCGGCGCCGGGCGAGGTCGTGCTGCTGCGCCTGTACGGCGAGCTGACCGAGCACGCCGACTCGGTGATCACGCCGCTGCTGCTCACCGACACGCCGGTGGTGGTGTGGTGGCCGGGCGACTGCCCGGAGATCCCCGCCAAGGACCCGGTCGGGCATCTCGGCAGCCGCCGGATCCTGGACGCCAGGTCGGCCCCGGACGCGGTCGCCGCGATCTCCTCGCGGGCCGCCAGCTACGTCCCCGGCGACACCGACCTGGCCTGGACCCGGCTCACGCCGTGGCGCAGCCTGCTGGCCGCCGCCTTCGACCAGCCCGTCGGGAAGGTCACCGGTGGTGTGGTGGAGGCCGCGCCGGGCAACCCCAGTGCGCCGCTGCTGGCCGCCTGGCTGTGCGACCGCCTGGAGGCGCCGATCGAGGTCGCCGAGTCCGGCGGCCCCGGCCTGACGGGCGTACGGCTGTCGATCGCGAGCGGCGGCGAGCTGACGGTGAGCAGGACCGATGCCAGGCTCGCCACTCTGTCACGGCCCGGCCACCCCGACCGGCGGGTCGCCCTGGCCCGCAGGCCGGCCTCGGAACTGCTCGCCGAGGAGCTGCGCCGGCTCGACCCCGACGAGATCTACGCCGCCGCGATCCGCCGGCTTGCGGAGATGAAGGGGCAGGGACGGTCGTGACCGGCGTTCCCACCGTCATCGTCCACCGTGACGCCGAACTGCTGGCCCAGGCCGTGGCCGCCCGTCTCATCACGCGGCTGGTGGACACGCAGGCGGCCCGCGGTTCGGCGCACCTGGTGCTGACCGGCGGAACCGTGGGCATCGCGACGCTGGCCGCCCTCGCGGGCACAGCGGCGCGCGACGCCATCGACTGGCGGGCACTGGACATCTGGTGGGGCGACGAGCGGTTCCTGCCGACCGGTCACCCCGAGCGCAACGAGACCGGGGCGCGTCAGGCCCTGCTCGACCACGTCGACGTCGACCCGGCCCGGGTGCACCCGATGCCCGGCCCCGACTCGGGGATGACCGCCGAGGAGGCCGCCGACGCGTACGCGGTCGAGCTGGCCAAGGCGGCCAGGCCGGAGGACCACGGGCCGGTGCCCTCGTTCGACGTGCTGCTGCTCGGCATGGGGCCCGACGGCCACGTGGCCTCGCTGTTCCCCGGCCAGCCGGCCGTCTACGAGGAGGAGCGGCCGGTCGTGGCCGTGCACGGCTCGCCCAAGCCGCCGC
This sequence comes from Microbispora sp. CSR-4, assembly GCF_008033685.1. NCBI lineage: Bacteria > Bacillati > Actinomycetota > Actinomycetes > Streptosporangiales > Streptosporangiaceae > Microbispora > Microbispora sp. CSR-4. The sequence goes on along the minus strand of NZ_VJVX01000003.1, from coordinate 2,582 downwards.
CCACCCGGGTGTCGCTGACGTTCCCCGCCCTGCGGGCCGCCAGGGAGATCTGGGTCGTCGCGGCGGGCGAGGAAAAGGCCCAGGCGGTCAGGATGGCGCTGTCCGACGCCGGACCGTTCCAGGTGCCGGCCGCCGGCGCGCGCGGGCGGCAGCGCACGCTGTTCCTGCTCGACCGTGCCGCCGCGCACAAGATCCCGCCATCGCTGGGGCGGATCGCCTCCCCCTGAGCTCACGGCAGGACGGCCGGGCGCGGGCATGATGCCCGCGCCCGGCCGTTTCCATCTCCCGGCTGCACCGTCTCTCTTGCCGTAGCCATCTCCCGGTCGTTCCGTCTCCCCGGCCACGGCCATCTCCCCGCCGCGCCGTCTCTCCTGCCATAGCCATCCCGCTCGTTCCATCTCCCGGCCGCTCCGTCTCTCTTGCCGTTGCCGTCTCCCGGTCGTTCCATCTCCCCGTCCATTGCCATCTCCCCGCCGCGCCGTCTCCCCGGCCACGGCCATCTCCCGGTCGTTCGGTCTCCCGAGCCGCGCCGCCGCCCTCAAACCCCGATCATGTGGTACGAGCCGTAGCCGGCGTGGGCCGGAGCCACGGGCCCTATTCCATGCCGCATCTAGCAATTGCGCCAGGGCGAGACACGCGCCGGCTCTCTGCCTCGGCCGGTGGTCCGCGGCCGGTGGTCCGCGGCCGGTGGCCCGCACCTGGTGGCCCGCACCTGGTGGCCTGCGGCTGGTGCCCCATCCTCATCCCCTGATCTCTCCATGCTTCTCTCCCTGTGTCTCCCGCGCGCTCTGCTCCCAGCCCTCATCACGCCCGGGATCTCCCCTGCTTCTCCCTGCGCATCCCCCTGCTTCTCCCTGCGCATCCCCCTGCTTCTCCCTGCGCCTCCGGCCTGCTCTGCTCCTGTCCCCATCGCGGTCGGGCTCTCCCCTGCCCGCTTGCGCCGCAAGCCTGTAACCCCAACTGGTAGGCGTCGCCCGGTTGCTAAGAGTGACACGACCAGGAGATAATTCAAACAGTATTTCGAATCAAGCTAGGAGAGTGCGATGGATCTGTCCGACATCGATCCTGAGCACCTTCATCGTTCGAACAACGTCGATAGCGACTGGAGCGACGGCTGGTGGGATCGCCTGATCGCCAATTCCCCACTGTGGTCGTCCGACGGTTCGTCCGCCCGCGCGCCCTTCCCGATCATCAACTTTGGGCCCCGGCAGCCCGCCGACGCGCCCCGCGCCGCAAGCGCGGACGCCCCGGGCATGGACGTCCCAGGCACCGATACCGACAGCGCAGATAACGACGGCGCGAACGCCGCGAGCGGGGCTGCCACCGGTGCGAATGCCGCTGGCATGAGCGGTGCTGACACGGACGGCGCTGACGCGAACGCCGAGCGTGGAGCTGCCGACGACGGCGCAGATACCACTGGCCCGGACGCTGCTGGCGCGACGGGCCCGGGTGCGGGTGCTTCCGGCGGTGTGGGTGGGCGTGATCGTGGTCGTGACCGTGGTCGGGGTCGTGTGCGGTCGTCGTGGGTGGTGGTGGGGTCGGTTCGTGAGGTGGCCCAAGAGCTGGCGCTGACCCCGCTTCCCGATGACGTGGACATGTGCCTGGCCGAGGCGGAGGAGTTGCTGTTCGCCCGCGACCGGATCACCAGCGCCCTGGCCGACCGGGTGGGGCAGGTGCATCGTGCGGGGCAGGCCAGACAGCATGGGCATGCCTCCACCCGGTGCTGGCTGCGCACGAGTGGGGGGATGACGGTGGGGGGTGCGGGCCGCCTGCTCACGTTGGGGGCGGAACTGCCGCGCCTCCCTACCGTGCGGGAGAAGTTCGCCACGGGTGAGTTGGCGGCGGGGGTGGTGGAGGCCATCTGCGCCGCTGTGGCCGGGCTATCGGATGAGCAGGCCGGCCTGGCGGAGCCGATCCTGGTGGACCTGGCGGGCAAGGCCGGGGCGGCGGAGGTCGCCAAGGCCGGCCGCCATCTGCGGGCGGTGCTGGACCCTGATGGGGATGAGCGGGATGAGCGGGCCGATTACGGGCGGCGGTTCCTTCGGGTCCGCCCGGGCAAGGGCGGCGGCGTGGAAGGGGAGTTCTACCTGCCGCGTGAGGCCGGCGCCCGGTTGATGGCGTTGTTGCAGGCGTATGCCAAGCTGAGGGCGCAGGGGGATGACCGCCCGCTGACGGTACGTCAGGCCGACGCGCTGATCGCCCTGCTGGAGCAGAAGATCGTCACCGAGCTCCTCGTCGTGGTCAGCGCCGAATCCCTCCCCACCGACCCCGAAACCACCGACCCCGAAACCACCGACCCCACCGACCCCACCGACGACAACCCATACCCCGCCGACCCGGCCACCCAAGACCCCGCCGACCCGGCTACCGACGACACCGACCCGGCCACCCAAGACCCCGCTGACCCGGCCACCGACGACCCCGCCGACCATGTCGAGGACGCGCGGGACGCCGAGGACTTCGAGGAAGGCCGGGAGCACACGGGCGACTTTGCTCCCGGCGAGTCCGACGACCTCGACGCGGCCGAGGCCGAGGCAGGTGCCGGTGCGGGGAGCAATGCCGATGCCGACGGAGCCGCTGAC
>NZ_VJVX01000299.1:0-371 GCF_008033685.1 Microbispora sp. CSR-4 | reverse complement strand
CCGACCGCCGACCGCCGACCGCCGAAACCTACGTCAGGACCGTTGCTGTCCCCGACCTGTGATTCCAAGAGATTGCTAGTTGATCTTGAACTAGCCCCAGGGACGCGAGAGAATTAATACAAGTTTTCGAATCACTCGATGGAGGTGCCATGGATCTGTTCGATATCGATCCTGAGCGCCTTCGTCATTCGAACGATGCCGACGGTGAGTGGTGGGACGGCTGGTGGGATCGCCTGATCGCCAATTCCCCACTGTGGTCGTCCGACGGCTCGTCCGCCCGCGAGCCCTTCCCGATCATCAACTTTGGGCCCCGGCAGCACGCAGACGCGCCCGGCACCGATAGCGCGGACGCTCCAGGCACGGACGCCCCA
>NZ_VJVX01000298.1:406-777 GCF_008033685.1 Microbispora sp. CSR-4 | reverse complement strand
GGACATGTAAGTTGTGTGTTACAGCTATTTAGTGTTGGTTTTGTTTTTTTTTTTAAAACAAAAGGCCGGCTTACGATTTATTTCCGGGTGCGTGGATTTCAGAGTTCTCCCTTCCCATCCTTCTCGGTTGCCCCCCCGCCCCCGCCGCTATCGCGTCTCCGACGGCCAGCCCCTTCACCAGCGGCTCGGCCGGTGCGTCGTTCCCGCGTGTATGCGAGCGCTGTTTTCGCGTCCTGGCGGGGGGCGTTTCCGTTTGGAAGAGCGGTGGGGAGGGGAAGAGTGTAGGCTTTTGTGTAGATAGTGTGGGGGGCCGTGTTATCTAAAAAAAGAAAATGAGCGAGGTATGGTGGTTAGGGAAAAGCCAGTGTATA
>NZ_VJVX01000298.1:0-374 GCF_008033685.1 Microbispora sp. CSR-4 | reverse complement strand
CCGTTGTAGACCGTGACGAACGCGTAGTCGCGGTCGCCGTCCTCGTACACGCTGTAGTCGTAGTGCGTGTAAGCGGTCTTACCGACGTAGATGCCCCAGGGGGTCTTGCCCTCGTAGTAGCCGGGGATGAAGACCCACTTGTCCAGGGTGGTCGCGTTGGACTTGGTGTCGTAGACGCAGTGACCCGCGGTCGCCACCAGGTTCTTGTACTGCGACTGAACCGAGGTGGCCGAGCACCAGTGCGGCTTGTGGTCCGCGCCGATGAAGAACACCTTGCCGGTGGTCTTCGGCAGGTTCACGTTCTTGAGGCTGCCGGTGGCGGCCTTCTGGTCGCCGCTCGACCCGACAACGCCGGCCTTGGTGTCGGCGGAGGC
>NZ_VJVX01000297.1:0-376 GCF_008033685.1 Microbispora sp. CSR-4 | reverse complement strand
CCCCCCCCGCGCCCCGCCCCCAGAGCGGCGGGGGGGCGGGGGGGGGGGGGCCGGGGGACCCGCCCCCCGGGGGGGGGGCGCGCGCGGCGGGGGGGGGGGGGGCGGGAAATACCACCGGGGGCCCGGGGGGGGGGGGGGGGGGGGCGGGGCCGGGGGGGGGGGGGGGCGGGCGGGGGGGGGGGGGGGGGCGGCGGGGGGGGGGGGGGGGGGGGGCGGGGGGGGGGGGGGGGGGGGGGGGGGGGGGGGGGGGGGGGGGCGGGGGGGGGGGGGGGGGGGGGGGGGGGCGCCGGGGGGGCGGGGGGGGGGGGGCCCGCCCGCCGCGGCGCGGGGCCGCGGGGGGACTAGGGGGGTGTGGGGTGGAGGGGGGGGTGGGAGG
>NZ_VJVX01000296.1:0-383 GCF_008033685.1 Microbispora sp. CSR-4 | reverse complement strand
GGGTCGCCCATCACGCCGGAGGCGGCGCCCTCGGCCCCGGTGGGGTCGTCGGCGCTTTCGGCGTCGCTGTCGCAGTCGCCGGTGGCAACGGCCTCGCTCGGGGCCTCGGAGCTTCCCGTGGCGTCGGGGGTGTAGTCGCTGGTGACGTCGGCCTCGGGAGTGTCGAAGCCGTCGGGGCCGTCCGCGCCGCTCGCGTGACCGGGGCCGCTCATCGCGTCGGAGGCATTGTCGGCGGCCTCGACAGGCGCAGGGGCTACGGTGTCGGCGGCGCTCTCGGTGCAGGCGTCAGCGGCTCCGTCGGCATCGGCATTGCTCCCCGCACCGGCACCTGCCTCGGCCTCGGCCGCGTCGAGGTCGTCGGACTCGCCGGGAGCAAAGTCGCC
>NZ_VJVX01000295.1:0-386 GCF_008033685.1 Microbispora sp. CSR-4 | reverse complement strand
TGAGCACAGCGGCATGGGTCGTCACAGGGCGCCGGCGAGGTGCATTGAGGGGGAGTCTTCGGTCCTGCGGTGGCTCCAGGGAGCGCCGGGGGCAGTGCGGTGTTTGCTGCGCGGAGTGGCCGCCCCGCGGCGCTCCCGACCGGCGCGCCGCCCCCGCCCCCCCCCGGCCCCCCCCCCCGGGGGGGGGGGGGGGGGGGGGGGGGGGGCGGGCGGGGGGGGGGGGGCGCCCCCGGGGAAGAGGAAGCGGGAGGGTGGGAGGGGGGGTCGGGGGGGGAAGGGGGGCGGATAGAAGGTGGTAACAGGGGTTGTCGGGTATGTGGTACATAAAAAGCCAGAGGTGGACGAATTAAAAATACTTTCAGTCAAAATTCTACACTTTCTCTTGT
>NZ_VJVX01000294.1:0-387 GCF_008033685.1 Microbispora sp. CSR-4 | reverse complement strand
AGGCCACCGTGGGCGTGGTGGCGCTGGGCACGGCGTGGGAGCTGCGCCGGAGCCCCAGATAGGAAGAGGACACGTGTGAACACGAGTCAACTGCAGCTATTTCGCTAGACGACCTATGGTTGTAAAAATATAATCCAGTTTCAGCTACTCATTGGATAAAAAGAAAGTATTTTGACTATAAAAATGATGATATATTTACTCATCATAGTACTTATCTACAAAATAGATTCATAGATGAGGCTTACTACATTATAATTCTTTTAAGAAAACGGCAACCCCCAGTAATTACCTAAGACCATACTCTCTTCCCCTACACAACACTCGCCCGATCTCCCTTTTCCGCCACAATCTAGGCATGCAGGGGGACACGCCGGGATCGGGCATGAG
>NZ_VJVX01000293.1:0-390 GCF_008033685.1 Microbispora sp. CSR-4 | reverse complement strand
GGGTGCTGGTGGTGCGTGAGGGCCGGATCGTGCACGAGGCCCCGGCCGAGGACCTGGACGAACACCGCGTGCTCGACCTCGTGATGGTCTCCACCGAACAAACCACCGGGCGGGCCGCCGAGCAAAGCGCTGGGCAGACGGCCGGGCAGGCCGCCGGCTCCGATGGCGAGGCCACCCTCGCCACTGATTCCGACTCCGGCTCCGATGCCGGGTCTGGTGTTGCAATTCCCCCCTCTGAAGGAGCGTTCGATGATTGAGGTCGATCAGGCCGCGCAGGCCGGCCCGCGCGTAGCGGCGGGTCCGGGCGGGCGGTTCGGCCGGCTGGGCGAGGTCCGGCACCTGGGGCTGGTCGCGGCGTTGGTGCTGCTGGCGATCGTGGGTCTGGTGACC
>NZ_VJVX01000292.1:0-390 GCF_008033685.1 Microbispora sp. CSR-4 | reverse complement strand
GCACGCCACGCGGGGCGGCTCCGCATGGCCTGCCGACGGTGGCGCGCATTGGCACACAGCACCTTCGGACACAGCGTCTTCGGGCGGGACGGCTTCGGACGCGCCGCCATCGCAGGCAACGCACTCGGAGGCGGCGTCTTCGAGTGTGGGGCGGCCGGATCCTCCTCCCGAGGATGTCTCCGTACGTCACACCCACGCCGGGCCTTGGCCTGCGGGGGACTGCCGGCATGGCCACAGCATGTGCCGGTGCGACGGCGAGGCGCGCTGCTGCTGCGCGACCGGGGCAGCGGAAACGTCGGGGACACCGGGAGCCGGGCGTGGGACGCCGGGGACGGCGCAAGCAGCGTCGCAGAGTGCGTCACCGGGAGCAGCTCCCGGGGCGTCACCCGG
>NZ_VJVX01000291.1:0-390 GCF_008033685.1 Microbispora sp. CSR-4 | reverse complement strand
TAAGAACGTATCGGTCGCCGTGACCGCGGGCGTGGACGCGGCGGGATTAACGCCCTGCACGGAGAACGGTATAGGGGCGTGTAGGGAAAAAATGTCGGACAATATTTATATAACAATGGGTGCCAGTTGTTATATAATCGATAATATCTAAAAAATCTTCTTTTTTCTCATTTATTTTCTTTATCTTACAAAACCACTCATATGCTATTTTAGAAACCATTCTATACATCTATACACATACATATGTATTTTTTTCTTATCATAAATACGGTGCAATTCGTTATTGCTTTGGGTCTATGTCTTTTATTTGTGTCTCCGACCCTTGTGTGTATGTGGGGGCACCGGGGGGACGGGGGGCAACGGGGGCAGGCCGAGCGAGGGGAGCGTGGC
>NZ_VJVX01000290.1:0-394 GCF_008033685.1 Microbispora sp. CSR-4 | reverse complement strand
ACTACCTGGGCGGCCGTGGGTCGAGTTCGGCCGCGAAAAAAGCGGCCGCGGCCTTGAGGATCTCGTTGGCGCGGCGCAGCTCGCGCACCTCACGCTCCAGCTCGGCGATCCGCTGCGCATCAGCGGTCGAGGTGCCGGGACGCTGTCCCTCGTCGATCTCGGCCTGGCGCACCCACCCGCGCAGCGCCTCGCGGTGAACACCGAGCTGATCGGCCACCCGGGCGATCGCGCCGGGGGCACCGCCGGTCTGCCGGCGAACCTCAAACACCATCCGGACCGCGCGCTCTCGAAGCTCTTGGGGATACTTCCTCGGGGCTGGCATCGTGACGTGATTCTCCCTTCCGCCAGCAGATGATGCTGGCTTCAGGGCCTCCACGAAAGTCGGAGTGGTTCA